>VYCX01000567.1 GCA_009843725.1 Boseongicola sp. SB0675_bin_26 | reverse complement strand
TTTCAGGAGGCCCTTGCCGCTGTTCTGGACCGTGAAGCCGACCTGCTTTCGGCCCTGCCGAAAGACAGGTTTTTTTTGGCCAGCATCAACGAATGCCGCGAGGCCGCCCTTGAAGCCTGATCGGGACGCATGATCATGTTCGTCGACATCAGGAAGCTCGTCCTCGTGGGCGACATCCACGGGAAGTTTCTGCCTTTCCACGCGTTCGCCCGGCGCGTGCTGGGCAGGGGAGTGGCCGTCGTGCAGATCGGCGATTTCGGCCACGGGTTTCTCGATGCCGGCACGGCGGCGGGTGCCGCGGACTTCTTCCGGGAGAATGCCGGCACCTGCGGCTTCATCCACGGCAACCACGATGACCCGGAGGTCTGCCGCACGATGCCAGGCTGGATCCCGGACGGGCACCATGACCCGGCCTGGAACATCATGTTCGTGGGCGGCGCGCGCTCGGTCGACCGGCACCTGCGCACCCAGGGACTGGACTGGTGGGAGGACGAGGAATGCTCGATCGCGGAGCTGAACGGGATCGTTGACCGCTACGCCGCGGTGAAGCCCAGGATCATGGTGACGCACGATGCGCCGTCGGCGGCGATCGAGGCGGTTTTTCCTCGCGTCCGGCAGTTCCGCCCGCTGTCGCGGACGACGCAGGCGCTGGACGCGATGTTCGAGGCGCACCGCCCGGAAGCCTGGATCTTCGGGCACTGGCACCGCTCGGCGTCTGCCGTCGTGGAAGGCACCCGGTTCCAGTGCCTGGGAGAACTCAGGAGCTGCACGCTGTCCTGGTGCGGGCCAAAGGGGACGGTTCGCCTGAGCGGCGGCTCGGAGCTCGTCTGAGAAGCTTCGCGCGTTGCCCGCACACGCGGCATGATCCGCTGTCGGTGTGCGGTGTGCGGTGTTGACAGCGGCGCTTTTGACCGCCGATCCACTCTCTGGATGTGACCAAAGTGCCATGCCGTGCCCGGCAACGTGCGAGAATCCAAGAACTATGTTGCGATCAGTGCCTGATCGCATGTAAAGCGAATGTGACGTTGAGTCGTCCTTGGGGGGCGGAAACGGAGCGACCAAAGGTGGTGTTTCATGTCAATCCCCGAAGAAATCCTGACTTTTTGGCTGAACGAGACCGGACCGTCCGGATGGTATGAGGGCGGAGAGGGTCTGGACCAGGAAATCCGAAACCGATTCGAAGGCGATCATGAGGACGCGTGCGAAGGCAGGTTGTCGCTTTGGCTCACCTACCCGGAAGGGACCCTTGCGTACATCATTCTGACCGACCAGTTCCCGAGAAACATGTTTCGGGACAGTCCAAGGGCCTACGAGTCCGACAGGCTGGCCAAGGCGGGCGCAAAGATGGCGATAGCGAAATGCTGGGACACGCGGTTCGATGAGCCGGCGCGACAGTTCTTCTACATGCCGCTTGTGCACTCGGAGTGTCTTGAGGATCAAGATCGTGCGGTCCGCCTGATGATGTCGCGGATGCCGGAAACGGGCCACCTGTCCTTGCCGCACGCGCGTGCGCATCGCGAGGTGATCCGTCGCTTCGGCAGGTTCCCCACGCGCAACGAAGCGCTTTCGCGGGACAGCAACGCGGCCGAGCAGGCTTATCTTGATGCCGGTGGCTACAAGGTTGTCGTCGAAGAGATGAAGGCGGCCTGAATGCGTCGGCAGGGTCCGCTTGCCGGGTGAAGAAGCCACGTCTTGTGGCGGGTCGGACAAATGGGACGCGGCAAATGCCGCTCCTTCGGCAGAGCGCGCGACGCGCTGTTTGTCCTTTCGGATCCATGCCGCCTCCGAACGTACGCCCGTGACTTGCCCGACATCCTCGTTCGAGCCAAGGCTCTGCTCGATACAGGCGTGCTCGTGGCCCGATGCCATCTGCCGGAACCGTCCGCAGGCAGTGGGCAGCCGTCGCAGATTCGCATGGCGGACATTCCCGGTTGTCAACGGCCAAAGGGTGACTCCTTGCTCGGTCTGTGGCAGATAGTTTAACGTCAAACAATCTATTCGTCGGAGAGAATGCATGGCAGAAAAGGCATTCGATGTCATTGTGATCGGTGCGGGACCGGGGGGATATGTTGCTGCGATTCGCGCCAGTCAGCTGGGCCTCAAGACGGCGATCATTGAACGTGAGCACATGGGGGGCATTTGCCTGAACTGGGGATGCATACCGACGAAGGCAATGCTGCGTTCGTCAGAGGTGTTCCACCTGATGCACCGTGCCGAGGAATTCGGACTGAAGGCCAAGGGCGTCGAATATGACCTCGATGCCGTGGTTGAGCGCTCGCGCAGTGTCGCAAGGCAGCTCAATGGCGGCGTCGGCCATCTGATGAAAAAGAACAAGGTCGAGGTCGTCATGGGAGAGGCGACAGTGCCCGCCCTGGGCAAGGTCGTGGTCAAGACAGCCACCGGAGAAGAAACGCTCTCCGCCAAGTCGATCATCGTCGCCACCGGAGCACGTGCCCGGGAATTGCCTGGTCTCGAAGCCGACGGGAACCGTATCTGGACCTACAAGCACGCGCTCATGCCTCCGCACATGCCGAAGAAGCTGCTCGTGATCGGCTCCGGAGCGATCGGCATCGAGTTTGCCAGTTTCTACAACACGCTTGGAGCCGAGACGACCGTCGTCGAGGTCATGGACCGCATACTGCCGGTCGAGGACGCCGAGATCAGCGCATTCGCGAAGCGGGCCTTCGCAAAGCAGGGAATGAAGATCCTCGAAGGGGCGAAGGTGACCAAGCTCGACCGCGCAAGCGGCAAGTTGACGGCCCATGTCGAAACTGGTGGCAAGATCGAGAAACACGAATTCGACACGGTGATTTCCGCGGTGGGCATTGTTGGCAACACGGAAGGCCTCGGGCTCGAAGCGCTTGGAGCCAAGATCGACCGGACACATGTGGTGACCGACGAATTCTGCAGGACCGGCGTCGAAGGGCTGTATGCAATCGGAGACGTGGCCGGTGCGCCTTGGCTTGCACACAAGGCCAGCCACGAAGGGGTCATGGTTGCGGAACTGATCGCAGGCAAGAACAAGGTGCATCCAGTCAAGCCGGAGACCATCGCGGGCTGCACCTACTGCCATCCGCAGATCGCAAGCGTTGGGCACACCGAGGCCAAGGCCAAGGAAATGGGCTACAAGGTCAGGGTCGGCAGCTTTCCTTTCATCGGCAACGGCAAGGCCATTGCGCTTGGCGAGCAGGAAGGGCTGGTCAAGACGGTGTTCGACGAGAAAACCGGCGAGTTGCTGGGCGCGCACATGGTTGGCGCGGAGGTTACCGAGCTCATTCAGGGCTATGTCGTGGGCCGGCAACTCGAGACGACGGAAGAAGACCTCATGGACACCGTTTTCCCGCATCCGACGCTCAGCGAGATGATGCACGAAAGCGTGCTGGACGCCTACGATCGCGCCATCCACATTTGATCTTGGCGAAATCGCGATGCCTGGGCCTGTGGTTGGACCAGCGGGGCGAGGCACGCAAGAGGCTGGATAACCGGAAGCATGCGAAGCCGGGGAATATCGGATGCTGAAGCGGGCCGCCTGAACGCTGATCGGCAAGGCAAGGCCATGCCGTTACGCCAGTCGATGACTCGCTATGGATCGGTCGCCGGCATCATCCCCCTTGCGCAATTTGGCCGCGCACCCGTTGGCCTATGCGCCCGTTCGTCAGTGAATCAGGCAAGCGTCGTTCGCGTCGACGATTGCGGTAGCCAAAGCGACCGGGCGTCGGATCCGGCCCTGCATGCGAAAGACGGATTGGGGAGGTCCGATGCCTCGGTGTTCAAGAGCCGATTGAATCTCGGTTTCTGCCAACAAAGTCAGAATGGGATCGTCTTGCAATCGCCGAGACCCGCATGAAACCCATGATCCCGCAATTCAAGTTGCAGGAGATTCAGGGCGCCGGGCCCACATGCATGGCTACATCGGATGCATCGTCATGGATTGAGCAATTCGCGTCTCGATCTCCCGGACGGCCGTAACCACGGTGTCAGCGATCAATTCCAGTTTCCGTATCTGGTTGATCCGGTCGCGGACTCTTTCGCGTTCCGGCCGTGCAAGCAAGTGCTCGAATATCCTGCACACATCCGCCAGGCCTATGATTGCAATGTCGCGCGGGTCCGGGATTTCGTCGCTGAACAGCAGGGACATTATGCGGAGCTTCACTTCCCGACGCTCGACCGCACCAGCGCGCGTGGGATACCGGCGGGACCTGAACACCCAGAGAAAAAGGTTCTCCTCTTCCCTCAGGATGCCGTTGGCGCACAGGCGGTCAAGGGATGCTCTCCGGATGTCAGCGGACTTGCGGCTGAAGAATTCAACCCAGTAGCGGGAGTCATGCTGCTCTTCGGAGGCACAGATGTCATGAAGCGCCGAATCGAGCAGATCATCCCCGGTGGGTTCCCGGTCCGTGACAAAAAGTTTCTCTGGATCGGTGTCGACTTTGCCTTCAAACGCGAGATCCATCAATAATGCGCCGGAAAGCGCATAGCTGACGGAATGCTCCGGAACATGAACAAACTTTCCGCTCTCATCTTCGAGCATGAGAAGAACGATTTCTTCAGCGAGGGTCAGCAATGTCTTTTCTCCTCGTTTCCTGGTAGTCCTGACCGGCAGGATCTGTCGCTTTCAGCACCATGATCGCGAGGGGCGACCGGGACATGTGCATTATCTGCAGTGTGCCATGAATTGACAGCGTGAGCAATGCGGCGTCGAGGATCAGGATACGCGTCAACACCCCCCGCTTCAAGTGATTCCCAATGCCATTCCCGGCACGATGTGCATGACAACATTTTCCGAGGCGTGGACGGTGCGGGCGCGGGTCACGGTCATGCCGATTGGCCGGGTAACCGGTGATCCGACGTCCTGGAAGTTGGTTGGGCCCGACCATGAGTTCCGGCCGGAGCTGTTGCAGAGCACATCGCAGGCGCGCGGAAATGTGCCATGGACCGAACGTGAAGGTCATGTGAACCGGCAACCGCATGCCGCTCCCGGAATTCATGGGCGCGGCGCCGGCCAGACGTCGACTGGAACTGCAAGCTGACCCGCGAACAGGGAATCCGGGTGAGCAAGGAAGCTCAGGATGCATGGGATGACATCCGGCACTGGACGGCACGAGGAGTTCGTGGTGGCGCAGCGTTGCCATGCAGGCTGATTCCGTCGATGCCCCGGCAAGAATCGCCTTTTCTGTCTGTCGGGGTTGACCTATCTGTGGGGCGCGACAGAGGGGAGGCGAATGGCCGAGCAAAAGAACATCGAGGTCCGAGGCGCCCGCGAGCACAATCTCAAGAACATCGACGTCGACATTCCCCGCAACAGCCTAGTGGTGATCACCGGCCTCTCGGGGTCCGGCAAGTCGTCTCTTGCCTTTGACACGATCTACGCCGAGGGCCAGCGTCGCTACGTCGAGTCGCTTTCGGCCTATGCGCGGCAGTTCCTCAACATGATGGAAAAGCCTGACGTGGATCATATCAGCGGGCTGTCGCCCGCGATCTCGATAGAACAGAAGACCACCTCCAAGAACCCGCGCTCCACAGTCGGGACGGTCACGGAGATCTACGACTACCTGCGCCTTCTGTTCGCCCGTGCCGGCACGCCCTACTCGCCGGAAACCGGCCTGCCGATCGAGGCGCAGCAGGTGCAGGACATGGTTGATCGCGTCATGGCGATGGAGGAAGGAACCCGGGCCTATCTCCTGGCTCCCATAGTTCGCGACAGGAAGGGCGAGTACCGAAAGGAGTTCCTTGAGCTTCGCAAGCAGGGATTCCAGCGCGTCAAGGTGGACGGCCAGTTCTTCGAGCTTGAGGAACCGCCTGCGCTTGACAAGAAGTTCCGCCACGACATCGACGTGGTGGTCGACCGCATAGTGATCAAGGAGGGCATCGAGACTCGGCTGGCCGACAGTTTCCGGACTGCGCTTGATCTCGCCGACGGCATCGCGGTCCTGGAAACCGCTCCAGGGAACGGCGATCCGGAGAGAGTTACGTTTTCCGAGAATTTCGCTTGCCCGGTTTCCGGATTCACGATCCCCGAAATCGAGCCCCGGCTCTTTTCGTTCAACGCGCCCTTCGGCGCATGCCCTGATTGCGACGGCTTGGGTGTCGAACTGTTCTTCGACGAACGCCTTGTGGTTCCCGACGGGAACCTGAAGGTCTACGACGGTGCGCTTGCCCCGTGGCGGAAAGGCAAGAGCCCGTATTTCAAGCAAACAATCGAGGCCCTTGCGAGACATTACAGGTTCGACGCCAGCACAAAGTGGAAGGATCTGCCGGCCAAGGTCCAGCGCGTCTTCCTCTACGGCTCCGGCGAGGAGCAGATTCTGTTTCGTTACGACGAGAACGGACGCATTTACCAGGTGAAGCGGCCGTTCGAAGGCGTGATACCGAACATGGAGCGTCGCTATCGCGAAACCGATTCAAACTGGATACGCGAAGAGTTTGAACGCTATCAGAACAACCGCCCTTGCGGGACCTGCAAGGGTCATCGGTTGAGGCCCGAGGCGCTTGCAGTGAAAATCGGCGGACTTCATGCCGGTGAAGTCGTGCAGATGTCGATTCACGAAGCGCTCAAATGGGTCGATGGGGCGCCGAAGCAGCTCACCAAGCAAAAGAACGAAATTGCGCACGCGGTGCTCAAGGAGGTCCGCGAGCGGCTTGGTTTCCTGAACAACGTGGGACTCGAATATCTCACGCTCAGCCGGAATGCGGGCACGCTTTCCGGTGGCGAATCGCAAAGGATCAGGCTGGCAAGCCAGATCGGCTCTGGTCTGACCGGTGTTCTCTATGTTCTCGACGAACCTTCCATCGGGCTGCACCAGCGAGACAATGGGCGCCTCCTGCAGACATTGAAGAACCTTCGCGACCAAGGCAACACGGTCATCGTGGTGGAACATGACGAAGAGGCGATTCGGGCAGCCGACCACGTCTTCGACATCGGGCCGGGTGCGGGAGTGCATGGCGGGCAGGTCGTGGCCGAAGGCGCTCCGGTAAAGATCGCCGCCAACAAGCAGAGCATCACGGGCGACTATCTGGCTGGCCGACGCGCCATCGGCGTGCCGACTTCGCGGCGGGCCGGCAAGGGCAAGTCGGTCAGCGTCGTAAGAGCGACCGGCAACAACCTGAAGGAGGTCACCGCGGAATTTCCGCTTGGCAAGTTCATTTGCGTGACCGGCGTGTCCGGGGGCGGCAAGTCGACTCTCACCATCGAAACGCTCTTCAAGACCGCCTCGATGCGTCTCAACGCTGCACGTCAGACCCCGGCGCCCTGCGAGGGCATCAAGGGGCTCGAATACCTGGACAAGGTGATCGACATCGACCAGCGGCCAATCGGTCGAACCCCCCGTTCGAATCCGGCCACCTACACCGGAGCATTCACGCCGATCCGAGACTGGTTCACCGGCCTCCCGGAATCCCGCGCTCGTGGATACAAGCCCGGGCGCTTCAGCTTCAACGTGAAGGGTGGGCGTTGCGAGGCGTGCCAGGGCGACGGTGTCATCAAGATCGAGATGCACTTCCTTCCGGACGTGTACGTGACCTGCGAAACTTGCAAGGGCGCGAGGTACAATCGCGAAACGCTGGAAATCAAGTTCAAGGGCAAGTCGATTGCCGATGTTCTCGACATGACGGTCGAGGACGCGC
>VYCX01000265.1 GCA_009843725.1 Boseongicola sp. SB0675_bin_26 | reverse complement strand
GAAAGCCAGGAGCTTGGATGTGACCCGAAGTGCCCAAACCGAAGCCGATGCCCGCAATAGAACTCGCGCAGGGGACTCTTGTGAGCCCCCTCCCGTCAAGCGCTTTTTCCCATCCGCCATCCCTTCCCTGGAATCCAAGAAATGAAAGGGTTGTTGTTGCTGTCCTGTGGATCCTGTGGGCGAGAGGCCCGCGAGTGTGGGCAAGGCGGTGTGCGACGCCCGGGGCGATGCCGCCGAAGCGCACTTGATCCCAGACTATGGCATGGTGGCTGAGCAGGTCATGACGCGCGAGACCGCGGGAGATACGGATAGGTGGGTTCTGCTCCCCGGTACACTGTGCACGGACCGCGTCTTCGATCCCCTTCTTGACAACCTTCGAATAAGGCATGGCAATCGGCGCTTTGTTGCCGTCGATGCACCCGATGTCCGGGATTTCGGGGCTCGGCTCAAGGCGGCGGTGACCGGTGGAGAAATCGTATGTGGCTTCAGCCTGGGAGCACTGGTTCTGGCCCACAATCTTGGGGTGCTCGGGGCCGCAAGGGCCTTGGTGCTTTTGGCATGTAGTCCTTTTCCCGATCCGCCGGGGAACCGCGCGAACCGAGAGGCGGTGCGCGACCGCGTTCTGGGCGGCGATGCTCGCGGCTGGATCAGCGAGAACTGGACGGCGATGTCGGCGGTTCACGATACGGCGCTAAGGGACTTCGTTGCGTCAATGGCAGAGAGCACCACAGACCTAATCATGGCACAAACCGAGTTGGCAGCCTCTCGTCCCAGCTCGGAAAAACTGCTGAAGGACACCGTACTGCCACTCGTCTTCGTGACTGGATCCGAAGATGGACTGACACCCGCCGACCCCATTCGTGAAATCGTCGCCGGGGCAAAGTTGGCACACTTGTCAGTCGTGGAAGGGCTTGGTCATTTTGCGTTGATCGAAGCGCCGGAACGGGTCGCCGCTGCGGTACGAGTTGGGCTGGAAGCCGTTGCTCCGACATCAACACTTGATCGGCAGTTGCAGGAAAAGAGAGACCATACCAGCTTGGCCTCTTGAAAGACTGCAAACTGTCGACACGCCGGCGGTGTCAAGATTTGGTGCCCCAGCCCCTTGGCGCAGATCTCGTCGATCATGCTGCCGTGATCCTCACCTCTGCCATGAGGGGACAGGACTTTCCCGCGCTGCGGCTGATTTCTTGGAGGCAAGGTGCATGCGTGCAGCTGATGCCGGAACCGCACCTTTTCGTTCCCGGCGCAATGTGTGATGGACGCCTCTTTGCCCTGCAGATCGCTGAGTTCTCGGCAGAGCGACCGGCAATGATCGCGCCAGGCGCATGGCCCTCATGGACGCGACCCCGTTCCCGGAGCCACCCGAAGGTGCCGCGCTGCGTGACGCGCAGGTCGGAAACGTGATGAAGGCCGATCTCCCCAGGGTCATGCGAAGAGATCATGCCAAACTGTCTCGCGAACGGCTCAGTGAAGGGCTCGCTACCGGATCCCTGCCTGGAGATGGCGGAATGTCCCGCGCCGACGGCATTCACCGCGCAGTGCCGCGCGGTTCGACCCCGACCGGACCGGAGCGAATCGCTGTGTGGCATCGCAGTGCCAACCCTTGTATTGTGCGGGCAGGAAAATCGGCTTGGCCCGGTGGATCGGCACGATTTCATGCATGAAGTGATCTCTGGCTCACGGCTGGTCATTGTTCCGGGCGCAGGGCACTTGCCGGCCCTGGAGCAGCCTGCAAGAAAAATTGAGGCATCGAGAGAGTGGTTGAGGGCACAGTTCCGGGGAACGTCTGCGCAATCCCGCACATGTCCCAAGCTTCCTGCACCTGATGAGGACCGCGAATGACCGAAATCCTGAACAAGCTCTATATCGGCGGCCATTGGCGCGACGCTTCTGACGGCGGCAGTTTCGACGTCTTGAACCCGGCGGATGAAACTGTCCTCGCCACTGTCGCGTCAGGGACCGTCGAAGACGCCATGGCATGTCTTGATGCCGCCGAATCGGCCTTCGCCGACTGGAGTGCCAGAAGTCCGCGCGAGAGGGGCGAAGTGCTCCGCCGTGCGTACGAGCTCTTCGTGAAGCGGATCGACGACATTGCACGCCTGATCACGCTGGAGAACGGCAAGGCCGGGGCGGACGCGACGGGCGAGGCGCGGTACGCCGCCGAGTTCTTTCGCTGGTACGCCGAGGAGGCGGTTCGGTCTGCAGGGCATGTCGGCCTGGCGCCGGCTACGGGCGCCCGCATCGTCGTTCACCAAAAGCCGGCGGGAATAGCCGTCCTGGTGACGCCGTGGAACTATCCGGCTGCCATGGGGGCACGAAAGATCGGTCCTGCCCTGGCGGCAGGTTGCCCTGTCGTCATCAAGCCGGCCTCGGAAACGCCCCTGACCATGCTGGCCCTCATGCCGATCCTCGAGGAGGCAGGGATGCCCGCCGGCGTCGTCAACGTGCTTCCCTCGCGCTCTTCCGGGGCGGTCGTGGACGCAATGCTGGCCGACCCCAGGGTGCGGGTCGTGTCTTTCACGGGCTCGACCGAGGTCGGGCGCAGGCTCCTGCGCTCGGCGGCGGACAATGTCGTCAAGCCGGCAATGGAACTTGGCGGCAACGCACCGTTCATCGTCTGCAAGGATGCAGACCTGGACGCTGCCGCGGAAGGGTTGATGGTCGCAAAGATGCGCAACCTTGGCGAAGCCTGCACTGCAGCCAACCGCATCTACGTCCACGAGGAGATCGAGGGTGCATTCGTCGAGCGCTTCACGGCAAGGATGGCCGCGCTGAAGATGGGCAACGGCCTTGAGGAAGGCATCGATGTCGGACCTCTTGTCAACGCGGAGACCCGCGACAAGGTCGATCACTTCGTGCGTGACGCTGTAGCCAAGGGCGCGGAACTCAAGCTTGGCGGCGTTCGTCCCAATGGTCCCGGGTTCTACTATCCGCCTACCGTGATGACCAATGTCCCGGACGATGCCGAGTGCCTTCATGACGAGATCTTCGGCCCGGTTGCCGCCATTCAGGTGTTCCGGGACGAGGACGAGGTCATCCGTCGGGCAAACGACACCCAGTATGGTCTCGTCGCGTACCTCTACACAGTGGACATGCGCCGAGGCATGGGAATTGCCGAGCGCCTTGAATTTGGCATGATCGGATTGAATCGTGGTCTCGTGTCCGATCCGGCGGCACCGTTCGGCGGCGTCAAGCAGTCGGGCCTGGGTCGCGAAGGCGGGAAAGAAGGCATGCTCGAATTCCAGGAGACCCAGTACATCTCGACCGAGTGGTAGGCGACGGGCGCTGTCAGCAAGCCGTCCGTTTTGCGGCTCGCACGAAAAGGCAAGCCTTGACGTCCATGCCCGAATTGCGCGGCTCGGGTACCAGGCTGTCAGCCGTGAGGACCCGCTGCCTGGCAGTTCGTCGCCAGCTGTCACTGTGCCCGTGCGCGCCCGCGCTCGACTCAAGAGAGCGGAAGAGTCGGACGGCTTGTCCATGGCGATGTCCTCGCAGGGTGCCACCGGAGGCAAAGGGGCCACGCCTTCGGTCAATCTTCCCGAGGCGGCGATTCCTGGCGCCAGCCGCGTGGCGAGCCATCCGGTCCGGGAAGGGGACATGCTCAGCCCAAGACGGATCGTGCCACATGAACTGAGCTGTTGCCGCCGGGTGCTCAACCGTGCGGACGGGCCCGTCTCATGACCAGATATCGGGCATTGATGGCAGATTCTGATGATGGCATTGATCGGGCGGTGATCACGGGAGATGGCGATTGATGCCGGAATTTCGAGAGGTGTCCTGCAGGGTGAACGGCGAGAATCGGTCGTTCGTTGTCGACCCAATGATGCCCCTTCTTCACGTGCTGCGAGAGACCTTGGGTCTCATGGCGACGCGCTTCGGCTGCGGCGAGGGCACGTGCGGCTCCTGCACCGTCATGGTCGACGGGCAGGCCGTGATGTCCTGCGACTTGCCTGCAGGCGAGGTCGCCGGGAAACGAGTCGAGACTGCGGAAGGCCTGGACGGCGACCCGCCGCATCCGCTGGTTGCGGCGTTTCTGGATCACCAGGCCGGTCAGTGCGGATACTGTCTGCCTGGCATCCTGATGGCGGCCAGGGCACTCCTCGAGGGTGAGTCGACTCCACCGAGCCGCGCCAGAATCGCCGAAGCGCTGGACGGGAACCTGTGTCGCTGTGGCGTTCACGCCCGCATCCTTGATGCGGTCGAGGATGCGGCACGGCACATGATTCGCAGGTGAAGACATGACGGTCGATGCGCCGCCGCCGCCGCTTACTGACGCTCCGCTCATGCGGGACTGGATTGACAT
Organism: Boseongicola sp. SB0675_bin_26; assembly: GCA_009843725.1. Taxonomy (GTDB): domain Bacteria; phylum Pseudomonadota; class Alphaproteobacteria; order Rhodobacterales; family Rhodobacteraceae; genus JAJEFO01. Next base: position 3,331 of record VYCX01000265.1, on the reverse strand, counting down.
CTCACCCGCGGGCGGCGTGACCTTTCTTTCAGGGCGGGTGGAGTTGGGGCAGGGCAATTCCACGGCGCTGTTGATGATGGTGGCCGATGAACTGGGCGTCTCGTCCGACGCAGTCACCTTGGAAACCGCCCGCACCGACCGGACGCCGAACGAGGGTTTCACCGCCGGGAGCATGTCGATCTCCTTCGGAGGCCAGGCACTTCGCTGCGCGGCATCGGCGCTGTTGGTCCAGATGCTTGACGCTGCAGGCGAGCGGCTTGGCTGTCCTCCGCAAGAGCTGCGAGTGGAGGATGGCGAGATTTTGCGGCATGGCGTGTCAACCGGCCTGGAATTGCTCGACTTCGTGGCCGCCGCGGACCTGTCGTGCCGGGTTGCCGACCTTGCAAGGCCGAAAGCGGGGGGCGAGCGCTGGAAGACCTTCCGGGACATGCCGCGAATCGACTTGAAGGAGCGCCTTGTCGGCGCGCCCTTCGTCCACGACATGGCCGCTCCGGACATGCTCCACGGTGCGCCGGTGCATCCTCCCAGCTTGCATTCGGCGCTGGTTTCGCTCGACCTGGACGCGCTCATGGCTCGTCCCGGCGTGGTCGAGGTCGTTCGCGACGGTTCCTTTGTCGGTGTTGTGGCCGATTCACCGCTTGCCTCGGCGCGCGCCGCCGAATGGGCAGCGAAGAACGGAACGTGGGAAGCAACGCGCATTGAAGCGATCGACCCGGTCGAGGTCATTGCCGGCTCGACGGCAGATGCCGAGACAGTCGTCGAGACCGGGGACGTCAACCGCAACATCGGCCGTTGGTACGAGACAACGGTGACCCGTCCCTACATTTTTCACGGCTCGATCGGGCCTGCCGCCGCCGTGGCGGTATGGGAAGGCGACGAGGCAACGGTCTGGACCCACAGCCAGGGCGTGTTCCAGCTTCGAAAGGCAATGGCCATGGCGCTCAGGACGGCGGAAGAGAAACTGCGCGTCATCCACAGTCCGGGCGCCGGCTGCTATGGCCACAACGGGGCGGACGATGTGGCGTTCGATGCATTGCTGATGGCGCGCGCCGTGCCCGGTCGGCAGGTCAAGGTCGTCTGGTCACGCCACGACGAGTTCCGCGCAGCGCCAATGGGTGCCGCGATGGCAACCAGGGTCCGCGCCCTTCTTGGTCCGGACAACGTTCTCACTGCAGTCGATGTCATGGTGAACTCGGCGCCTCACACGAGTCGTCCCGGAGCGGGCGGCACACCCAATCTGCGGGCTGCAGCCTACCTGGAGAATCCGATCCGGCCAGCGCGTTCCCCGGACGTCCCCGCGGCCCGGGGAGGTGGTGCCGATCGAAACGCGGCGCCGACCTACAAGGTGGATGCCGTTCGCGTGCAAAGACGGCTTGTGCACGACTTGCCCTACCGTTCTTCCGCGCTTCGGTCGCTCGGCGCCCACAACAACGTCATTGCCATCGAGAGCCTGATGGATGACATCGCCAACGACATAGGCTTGCCGCCCCTGGACTTCCGCCTTCAGCACATGACCGATCAGCGTTCACGGGACGTTCTCGAACGAATCGCAGTCGAGACCCGGGAGGCACGTGAGGTTTCATTGCCGGAGGGTGCGGGATGGGGATTGGGTTTTGCGCGCTACAAGGGCACCGGGGGCTACTGCGCCGTCATGGTGCGCATTGAGGTGGATGGAGACGTGCGCGTGACGGATGCCTTTGCCGTCGCGGATGTTGGCGAGGCGGTCAGTCCCGACGGTGTCAAGAACCAGGTCGAGGGCGGCATGCTGCAGTCCATCAGCTGGACCCTGAAGGAGGCGGTGCAAGTCGATGGATCCTCGACCACGTCGAAGTCTTGGGCAGACTATCCCATCCTGAAATTCAGCGAGGTTCCGCGCGTGTCGGTCGAACTTGTCGAGCGTCCCGGTGCGTTTCCGCTGGGCGCAGGGGAGATTTCGCAGGGACCGACCGGCGCCGCCGTATGCAATGCGGTGAGGGCGGCATTGGGCATCCGGGTGAGGAACCTGCCGATCACTCGGGGCGCAATCATTGCAGCGGCGAACGCCTAGTCGTGCAGTTTGATGGCAAGGAGCGGCAGCATCTCTCAGATTTCTCCGAATTTCTGTTGCAGGCAGTCCGTTCGGCCCATCTCGCCAGCACGAACGTGGCCATGGGCGCAGTGCGAGGCGACCTGTGCAAATCTTCGGGAGGTGTACTGCCAGTTCAGGGCCAGGCCACGCCAGCTCTCGCTTTCCCAGACCTCCATCCATCCGGATTGGAACCTGTTCGAAAATGCCGTGGGCACCCTGCGCATTGCCGCGGCGGCGCGCCTCGCCGCAACCGCCGCGTCGAGCCCGTTTGCATCGCCGACTCCGCACGCCGAACAGGTCGGCCAAGAGAGGGCGGTGCCCGCATTTCCCGGAAACGGTGTCCAACCTGCGGCGGTCACGGCGCAGCAGAATGACCAGCTCATCTGCATTGCGATGGGTGCGGGAAGCAACCGGTGTCCCGCCCCGTGCGGGCGCTTGCCTGGCCGATCACACGTGAACGGCCCCCTGCTTCGTCCGCGTCCTGCCCACGATCTCGTTGCGGGCGGCTTGCATGAGAAACGCGGAACGAGTGATCCCTCGTTGCCGCGCCGCATCGTCGATCGCGTGGATCATGTGGGCTTCACCAGTGATGCTGACACGCTTCGTACGACCGTCGGCAAGCAGGAGCGGCACTGCAATGAGGAAGTCTCCCTGCGCAAGGTCTTCACGAACCTCTTCAAGTTGCAGGATTTCCTCGAGCGGGCGGGCGCGCGGCAACTCTTCCCCCTCAAGATGAACCATGAGCGCTTCCGTCGCCATGGCAAGGATGTCCTCGTCCTCGTCAGCCGCTGAATGGCATCTTGGGACATCCGGAAACCAGATCCCGTAAGCGCTGTCTGAATCCTTGCCGACCACTCCGATGTAGTGCGTCACGGCATTTCCTTTCCAGAGCGACCAGTTCCGTGCTTCCGCTCGGCGCGCCTTTTGCCCTCCGTCTCGTCAGGTCTTCCGTCTTGCCGTTTGTCTTGCAGCCAGCCGGCATCCGAGGCAATGCGACGTGCAGTCTTGAGCCGCAAATCCTTCTTCGAGTCTGGCACCGTCAAGGTCCCCATGCCTTCTTTCGCGAACTTCCGGTGCGATCCACGTGTCCTCGGGAGCACTTCCTCCCAACCTTCGCCCTTCAATCGCTTGATGATCTTGCGACAGTTGAGCTCCAACTTCACGCATACTTATATGTCCACTTGGTGACGCGAGGTCAAGTCGCGTCCGCACGGCGATCTTGGCCTTCCTTAACTGGATCTCGCGTCGCCTCAGGCGTGATGG
>VYCX01000061.1 GCA_009843725.1 Boseongicola sp. SB0675_bin_26 | reverse complement strand
GGTCGGCACTGCCGGGATTGATGACCATCTGCATCGACGATCGTCCTTGGGAGGATGCAAAGGGAGACTACAGCGGCGCGGAAATCATCCGGCGCATCATTTCCTGGTTTGGTCGTGTCGACTCAGGCGAGATCGACGATGTTCTGCAATTGCCCCACACGGTTTTCCTGCCAGCTGAACAAACGATCATGATGTCGCCAGACATCCAGTCCCGCTTTGACAGCCCGGAGGGATCCCCGGTTTTCTTACAAATTCGCCCTCTAGGCGAAAACGAAAAGCTCCTTGCAATTGAAGACTACGAACTCGACGCCGCAGAGCAGCCGACAGATTCGGTGTTCACACCATTCGTCGGATTTACACTTGGCGTTAGAGCGCGAAACAGCGGGGCCATGTGGCACAGTCCCGACCAGCTTGGGCAACTTCGAAATGCTCTCTCGGGCGCTGAGCAAGATCTGTTGGACGTGCTACGCGAAAGGCTGACGGGATTGATCGCCGAAGCGGGAGATCGAATTCAACGCCTTTACGGGTCGCTTCTTCTCATTCAATTGATCGTAGTGAACGAAACCCACGAAGGCATTGAGCCAATGTTCTTGGGAACCTCGGCCACGCTTGGCGAAATCGGCGTCGCATTAGGCCTCCTGTTCGAATCACCTGGCGAGGTCACACACAGTTTCGGTCGCCGGCTGCCGGTTGGGGACATCGACTACGATCATGCGGCCGGCATCGGGTTGATGGCGGCCAATATGTGCTCTTCGTTCGAAGGAGAGGTCGCTGCCGTCTACGCTGGCCATGACGACGATTGGCGCAATTCCATCGGGAAAAATGTCGTCGCCCTTGGCACTGGATCAATCGGGTCGCAATGCCTTTCGTCACTGGTTCGAGAAGGTGCATTCGAAGAGATAACCATGGTCGATGACGATCATTTCAACCCGCACAACCTCGCACGCCATACATTGCGTCAGCCGCAATTGGGCATGCCTAAGGCGGAACAGGTTTGCAATGAGCTTCGCGAGATTCGCAAGGATCTTGCGGTCACCACGATTTCCGAGAAACTCGATTCCACCCAGCCGTCGGACGCGGTGGCAATGGCGCTGAAGGCCTCTGATCGTGTCCTCGACTTGACGGCTTCGGTCGGTGCCAGCCGAACACTATGCGAGATCGGAGAGCGCCCCCGTGCGACGTCGGCATTCTTCAATCCCTCCGGAACATCCGTTGCGGTGCTGCAGGAAGACGAAGATCGAGTTCTGGACCTCGCCACACTCGAGGCGCTCTATTACGCAGAGATCATTCTCAATCCTTCACTCCACAATCATCTTCGACCGGGAAACCAAGCTGTGGTCTCTGGCGGGCAGTGTCGTTCGGTGACCAGCAGAATCCCGGCGTCTAGAGCAGCCGTGCTGTCCGGCATCGCCGCCGGGATTCTGGGAGAGAGCTTGAGTGCTCCAGCACCGGCCATAATTGTTGCCACCACCGGCAAAGGCGGCGCCACCCGAGTGCATCGTTGCGACCCTGCAGGCGAAAGAACACTCCTTGAGGCTGACGGGTGGACGATTGGGATGGCGGACATCGTCGCTCAGAGGCTACAGGACCTTCGCCAAGCTAGCTTGCCCGACGAAACCGGCGGAATCCTTCTGGGCGTAGTTGATCACTCACGCTGTCGCATTGAAGTGGCCATGGGCCTCGGGGCACCTCCAGACAGCGCCGGAACACCAGCATCTTTCGAAAGGGGAGTGCAGGGTACACTCGACAGCATTGCCGACGCGCGCGAGCGGACGATGCATCAACTGTCGTACGTCGGTGAATGGCATTCCCACCCTCGGGGTGCGCGAACAGTGCCGAGCGTGATTGACGCTGCACAGCTCCTTGCACTAAGGGATGAGCTTCTGGCTGAACAACGCCCGCCGGTCATGGTCATTGTAGGTGACAGAGGTTCAAATCCTGTCTCGATTGAAGTTATCGAATGTTCCGCATTGCACTAGGAATCGTTAAACGGATTTTCTTGGTTTTGAAGAATCGCTCCTGCATCCCCGCCGCCGAGTCCCGGAGTTGCACCCACCCTGGATCTCGAAGTCCTGAAGAGGTGAAGATTGTCTCCGAAATTCAACTTTCCTGAGCAGCAGAAATGGTGTGCAATGCCAAAATTGCCACTTCTGGCCAGCCAATTCTGATGTCATCGTCCATTTCCTTCCAACCACCCAGAAAACTGCGCGTGTTTGCATTTGACCCCGCAACGGGCAACCGGCACGCAAATCGCAACATTCGCGAGATGACCATCTCGGTGCCGTGGGAACTTGATCCCATCCAACGCGATCGCCCCTTCATCGGTCCCGACGGGGAATACCTGCAAGTGGTGGACTACGACCCCGCAAGCGGCGCCTTCTACGAGCCGATTGACCTGAACGCGTCCGAAGTCCTGTTCAACGACGGCCTCGACCCCTCCGAAGAGAACCCCCAGTTTCATCAGCAGATGGTATACGCGGTCGCGATGGATACGATTGCGTCCTTTGAAGAGGCGCTTGGCCGTGTTGTGCTTTGGTCGCCGCAATCCCGGTACCGAGACCGAATAAAAGACCGCTACGTCAGCAAACTGCGAATCTATCCCCATGCGCTCCGGGAGGCGAATGCCTACTACGATCCAAACAAGAAGGCGCTCCTGTTCGGTTACTTCACGGCACCCGACAACAGCAGGTCAGCACCGCCGGGCACCACCGTATTCACATGCCTGTCGCACGACATCGTCGTCCATGAGACCTGCCACGCCATTCTTGACGGAATGCATCCCAAGTTCGTCGAGAACAGCAATCCCGACATGCTTGCGCTGCACGAAGCGTTTGCGGACATCGTCGCGATCTTTCAGCACTTTTCCCATCCTCAGGTCCTCAAGGACCAGATCGCCAAGACCCGAGGCGATCTCGAAAGACAGAACCTGTTGGGAGCGCTCGCACAGGAATTCGGACAGGCGCTCGGCCATGCCGGTGCGCTACGCGATGCCTTGGGTGAGGTCGTAGGCGGGGTCTGGCAAACGCGTCCACCCGACAACACCGCTCTTGATCGCGCAAAAGGGCCTCATGCGCGCGGTGCGATCCTCGTTGCCGCCGTCTTTCGCGCCTTCCTCTCGATCTACAAGTCGCGCGTCGCAGATTTGTTCCGGATCGCCTCGTCTGGCAGCGGCATCCTCCGCGAAGGCGAGATCGATCCCGATCTCGTCAATCGCCTCGCCAGCGAGGCGGCTAAGTCTGCACGCCACATCCTCAGAATGTGCATTCGCGCAATGGACTACGTCCCGCCCGTCGACGTTGACTTTGGCGACTACCTGCGCGCGATCGTCACGGCCGACCATGACCTGTTCCCAGACGACGATCACTGCTATCGCCTTGCCCTGATCGAAGCGTTCACGGCATGGGGCATCGTGCCGGACGGCATGCCGGTGGTGAGCGAAAGGGCGCTACTCTGGCCCGAGCTTCGGGACGCCGTCGCGGACGACTTGCACCTGGACACGATCAAGACACTTGAAGCGGACTTTGGCGTCTTGATCGCAAGACCGGACGAGATCTTCCAGGACTTCCGCAACCGCGTCGCAGGCAACGCGTCGAACCGCCTGATCTCTCGGCTCGAGGCCATCAAAAGGCGGATCGGCGTCCGTCTCAACGAATGCTTCGGTGGCACGACCAGCGTGAGCAAGGAGCGCAGGGACAGGGTCCGCTTCACGAAAGACCAGATCCTTCAGGGCAACCTTCTCGGCTCAGAGCTGTCGAACGATCGCGAGGTCGCCTTCCTGGCGCGGCAATTCTATTCGCAGTTGTTCTGGGGCATCATCACCGGTCTGAAAGACACGGCACTGCACCGGGTGATCGGGATAACCCTAGATCCCGACTTGAAGCGGACCATCGAGCCTTCGCCAATGAACGACCTTGCCAAGGTTTGGGTGCATTCGGTCCGCATGGCCAGCCGCATCGGCAGGCGCGGGCAGACCGAAAGCGAGTATGTCGTCGAGATCATCCAGTCGCGCAACGGATACTTTGACACCGAGATTCAGGCGCTGGCCGACGCCGGCACGAAGACTGCTCTCAACCGTTTGTGGAAAGAGAAATACGGCGACAGACCTCTGCGTCGCGATTTCCGCTATCGTGCGGGCTGCACACTCTTGATCGACACAAGGAGTTTCGAGATACGGCGCGTCATCCGTACCAAGTTCCGCGCCGATGAAGATGCCGGTCTTGATCGAATGCGTCAGCACCTGATGCAATCGTCCGCTACAGCCCCAAACGCTTTCGATGGACCCGGATCCGACGCACACAAGCACGACAATGCTTTCGCGATGCTTCACCGCCACGTCGAACGGGGGACGTTCTGATGGCCCAGATGACAGCGCCCGCGACCGGCGTGAAAGTCCGCATGTACCGCCAGGGACACGGCGACTGCTTCCTGCTTGCCTTTGCCGGGCGCGAGGGCCGGCGCAAGCGCAATGTCCATGTACTGATCGACTGCGGACTGAAACCGAAATCCGAGGTTCACGGCCAGAAGATTGACGAAATCATAGACGACATTCACGAGGCAACGGGCGGCCACGTCGATGTGGTCATCGTGACGCATGAGCATCAGGATCACGTCAACGGCTTCGCCAAGAAGAGAGACAAGAAGCACCTGTTCGACAAGATCAGCTTCGGACAGTGCTGGCTTGCCTGGACCGAGGACGAAACTGACGATCTGGCAAATGCGTTGCGGGACAGGTTCAACGACACGCTCTTGACCTTGGCATTGGCTCAGGACCGGTTGGGCGCGACTCCGGATACATCGGATCTTGCCCAGAGGCTTTCAGACCTGATCGGGACGGAAGTGGGCGACGACGACGCGCCACAGCCCGATGGCAGCGAAGGTCTTGAGATCACCGACGCGTTCCGCGCCGCACGCGCGGAGAATCCGCAACTGGACATGGCACAGCTTTCGCGGCTTGCGGTCAAGGGCATCACAAACAAAAGGGCGACCAAATACCTGCGCGATCGGGCCGAGGCGACGCCTGTCTTTCTCAGTCCCGATCACCCTCCCGCCGAATTGCCGCATGTCAAGGACCTTAAGGTCTATGCCCTGGGCCCGCCGCGCGATCCTGAATTGCTTCTCGATCTCGACCCCGAAGGCACCGAAGAGTTTCATTTGCGCGCACGTGGCATGAGGCTGGCTGTCAACGGCGAGGCACGGGGATTTGCGGCCGCCGTGGCGGGCGACGCAGACGGGCAGACTGACGGCTCGCCCTTCAACAGTCGCTATCGCATTCCCGCTGACAAGATCCTGAAGCGCGGCCGGCGCAAACCGCTCGACGATGGGTCGCACGATCATCTGGCCCAAATCTACAACGACAGGGATGCTGCCTGGCGCCGGATCGACGATGACTGGCTCGCCACGTCCGAGGGACTTGCGCTCAGGCTGAACAACGAGGTGAACAATACCTCGCTTGTCCTGGCAATCGAGCTTCCAAAGACCGGCAAGGTGCTCTTGTTCACCGGTGACGCTCAGCGGGGCAGCTGGATCGGTTGGTCGGACCTGTCTTGGACAGACGACGCAGGCGACACCACGACGGCGCGCGATCTTCTCGCACGCTGCGTTCTCTACAAGGTCGGGCACCACGGGTCGCACAACGCCACGCTGGACGGAACCGAAGCCGACGAACACGCCAACATCGGCTGGATGGCACGCGGAGCATTTGCCAATGGCTTTGCGGCGATGATTCCCGCCAACACGCCCTGGGCGCTTGGCAAAAAGCGGCCTTGGGTGCATCCACTGCCCCAGATCGAAGCCGCGCTGGAAAAAAAGGCCCGCGGCCGCGTCTTTCGCACAGACCGCGATCACGTACCCAGACCGCCCACTGACCTGATGCCCGATGACGACTGGACCGCGTTTCAGGACCGGATCGAGGAACGGGCGCTCTATTTCGAATACAGCATCGAGGACAAGTAGGAGGAGGCTCTGAATCGCATGTTTTTTCCTCCAATCGACGGGTCCCCTCAGTTGGACGAGGAACGCCCGCCGCGCAGTGCATTTGCGCGTATCGACACGGTCGAAGACCTGGTTGACGAAGACCAGATCGTGCTTCTTGATGCGGTAGACACATGGTGGCTCAAGCGCGACGAAAGCTACGTCCCTCTGTCCGAAAGGGATTGGCCAGCCAATGGTCAGTTTCCCCTCAACTGGGCGCTTTCGACAATTTCGATCGACGGGCATGCGCTGCGCCGCGACATCGGCGATTTCGAGGAAGGGGACTGGATCACCCTTCACTTTGGCCATCCCGGCGAGGCCGAGAGACCGGCGGATCAGTTTCTGAGTCTTTTTTCCGACCCGACGCCACGCGGTGTGATCAGGATCGAACGAATGGACGATGCCACCAAGGCGCGGCTGGAAAAACTGGCGGGTTGGGGAGAGGCGAAAGACGCGGACCCCTATGAGATCAGAAGGGTGCTTGACCGGGAGCGTCGGCTTGACACCGTGGCGATCTATGACGTCGGACAAGGCGCCGCGACAGCTCTGTTGGCTGATGGCAGACCGGCGCTCTACTTCGATTTTGGCGGTGCCGCGAACGGCAACTGGCGGACATTTCCCAAACGCGTCCGCCGCTTCTGTTTTGAAGACGACCCGCCAATCGTGCTGTCGCATTGGGACTGGGATCACTGGTCATCGGCTCTGAGGGATCATCGCGCCCTCGATCAGACATGGGTTCTGCCACTTCAAGCAACGTCAGGTTCTCTGGGACTGGTGCACGCCGCGTTCTTGTCGATGCTTAGATCCCGGGCGCAACAGACACTCTGGTGGCCCCGCAGAGTGCTCGGAATTCAGTTCAAGCATATGAACGCGTGCCTGATCAAGGCGCAGGGTCGAGCCAAGAGCCGCAACGAAACCGGCTTGGCGCTTGTGGTCGGTGGCGAGGTGTACGATCAATGCTCGGTCCTTCTGCCGGCAGACGCCTCCTTTGGCGCTCTCAAAGGGTTGGACAGCTGCAGCTTTGACCACATCGTGGTGCCGCATCACGGTGGGCGCACAGACCTTGCGACAGTGCCCAAGCCCCGATCCAAGCGAGCCGGACATGCCGTCTATTCCTATGGCGTGGGAAACAATTTTCTGCACCCTCTGACCGAAACCCAGCGAACATTGCGCAAGACATGGAAGAATGCTGACCACACTGCGTTCAGACAACGCTTTGGCGTGGGCCATGTCGGGATCGACCTAGTGGGACGGAAAAAACTCCCATTCTCGTCACGTTGCCAACACTGCAATTTGGGCCGGAAGCACGCCTGCGACCTCGCCATTCAGCACTGGATTCCGTGAAGGAGACCACCCATGCACAGCCGCCTTGTGCTTTGCCTCGACGGCACCTGGAACAGCCCGTTCAAACCGGTCACGCGAGACGACGGGTCAAAGGTTCTCAAGCCGACAAACCCGCTCAAACTGGCGCGCGCCGTGCGGCCGGTCGACGATGCTGGGGCGCGGCAGTTGACGTACTACGACAGCGGGATCGGGGCGCTCGGGGTCTATCCCGGGAAGTCGAACGCGATTCTCAGCTTTTTCGACAGCAAGCTCGGCGGCATGTTCGGCGCAGGGTTCGAGGCCAACGTTGAAGAGGCCGCCAGCTTTCTCGCATTGAACTACACTCGCGGCGATCATGTCTTTGTCT
>VYCX01000101.1 GCA_009843725.1 Boseongicola sp. SB0675_bin_26 | reverse complement strand
GATCACTGGAACCACGTGATGGACCTGAATGCCACTTCGTTCCTGCGCATCGTGAAGGCGGCGCTGCCCCACATGACGGAAGGTGGTGCCATCGTCGGACTGGCAAGCCAGGCTGGCCGCGACGGAGGCGGCCCGGGCGCAATTGCCTACGGCGCGGCAAAGGGCGCGATGATGACGATGACACGCGGCATGGCCAAGGAGCTCGGGCCCGACATACGGGTCAATTCGGTTTGCCCCGGCATGATCGACACCGACTTCCACAACGTCTTCACCAAACCAGAGGTCCGCGCCCACGTGGCTAGCATCACGCCACTGAAGCGCGAGGGCGCGCCGGAAGACGTTGCAAACCTGGTCGCCTATCTGGCCTCGGACCAGGCCGCGTTCATCACGGGCGCGAATGTCGACATAAACGGCGGCACCCTGTTCTCGTAAACGGCAAGCGACAATGGAAGATCCCGCGGATACCGGCGAATCCTACGCAACGCTGGCACTGTTCCAGCCACCCACGGCACACATGGATCTGTTTGCCGACGCGCTGGCGCGAGCCCTTGCCAAGATCGAGTCCCTCGTGCCGAAATTCGGCCTGCGCAATCCCCGGATGGGCATGGATGGCAAGCTCGCCTACGAATTCTGCACCGATGACGAGTGGGTCGCGAGCTTCTGGACCGGCCAGCTTTGGCTTGCATATGCGCTGACCGGGGACGAGCGTCTCAAGAACAGCGCCCGCGCCCGGCGCCCGTATTTCCGTCGCGTGCTGGAAAACCCGGCGTGGCACGACCATGATCTCGGCTTCCTGTTTCTTCTGTCCTGCGTCGCCGACTTCAAGCTGACCGGCGACGAGGGCGCACGCGCCATGGCGCTGCGCGCCGCCGACTTTCTCGCGGCACGTTGGCGCCAGCCGATGCCCTTCGTGATGTGCTGGAACCCGATGCAGCGCGACGAGCCGAAGTTCCGGGAGCGGAAGACACGCACGCTGAACATCGACAGCCTGCAGGGCATGTCCCTGCTCTACTGGGCGCATCGCGAAACCGGGCAGACGTCGTTCCGCGACATTGCGGACATGCACAACGAGACCGCCATCCGCCACTTGGTCCGAGACGACTTCAGCTCGTTTCATGCGTTTGAGTTCAATCCAGCGACCGGCGCGCCAATCCAGGGCTATACCCATCAGGGCCTGCATGACGGCAGTTGCTGGTCTCGTGGCCAAGCCTGGGCCATTCACGGGCTCGTACAAAGCTTCCTGAACACCGGCATTGAAGTCTACCGGGAAACGGCGGCCCGGATGGCTGACTACGTTTCGGAGAGACTTCCGGATGACGGCGTGCCGTTATGGGACTACGACTTGCCCGAGGATCGGCACCCGTACCGCGATTCATCCGCAGGTGCGGTGACGGCAGCCGGCGTCTACGCGCTTGCCCAGGCATACGGTTCAGGCCCGGAAGTTGGAAAGTACACCGCGCTTGCCGACCGTGCCCTGAGCGGCCTCGTCCGGCATTGCGGCATTGCCGGACTTGAGGAAGCCGAAGGCTTGCTCAAGGAAGGCGCGGCATTCGTCGAACTCGGACGCGCCGACAACCTCCTGCCCTATGGCGACTACTACTACCTTGAAGCGCTGATGCGTGCGGTCGGGCACACCGAATTCTTCTGGTAGGCCGGTCCGGAGCGCGGCTTCAGATCTCTGGACAGAGGCGCTCTGCCACCACAGGATTCACGAGTGCCGACCACTCAGGCAATGGAGCGCGAGCCCGAACGGATCGCGTCCATGCCTGATCACCTTATGGCGTTTGCACAAGATCACCGGAAAGTCGTATCGATGAATCCGTCGGATTGCCGGCTCCAGAAGATGGAATAGAGGCCGGACATCTTCGTCAGTTCTACATGCGTGCACAGCTCCACGATCTTGCCGCGGTCCAGCACGATGATCCGATCCATTCGGGCGATCGTCGACAATCGGTGAGCGATGGCGATCACGGTCTTGTCCTGCATGACGTCGACAAGGGACTGCTGGATTTCCGCCTCGACCTCGCTGTCGAGAGCGCTGGTCGCTTCGTCAAGGATCAGGATCGGGGCGCCTTTCAGGATCACCCTGGCCCTGGCTACCCGTTGCCGTTGCCCTCCTGACAGCTTCACTCCGCGTTCCCCTCCTTGCATGCGCGTCATATCCTGACCGTCCCCTGCCATCGCAAAGCCCTTCGATGAACGAATGCGCGCGCGCCTCGGATGTCGCCGTCAGCAATTGCGCTTCGCTGACATCCGTTCGGCCAAGCAGAATGTTGTCCCTGACCGAGCGGTTCAGGAGGGCGGCCTGCTGCGCCACCATCCCGATGGCAGCCCGAAGACTGTCCTGATCCACGTGCCGGATGTCCTGCCCGTCAGATCTTCCTGGAACCAGCCAACCGACTGCCGGATCAGGTGGTCGTAGGCGCGCCATCGCACCAGCGTCGCTGCATTGCACTCAAAGGATATGTCGTTGACGGCATGGCGCAAGAATTGCGCAAACGGCTGAAACAGGAGCGCGACAAGTGCCGCTGCCAGCAGCCCCGTGCCCTGCGTTTCCCAAAGCTGTCGAGGCGAGCTTGATGCCAGCATGTCGATGACCGTCCCGGCATGCTGGATCAACCAGACCTCAACGCTGGCCGCCAAAGCGGTTACGACGCTGACGATCAGGATTCGGCGCGGCGGCCACAGGTGAGATTTCAGATAGGGCCAGACTTTGCGCTCGGGCGGCGCGTCGGACAGCTGGTAGGGATCGACCGCATTCATGAAGAAACGCGTTATGCGCTCGTAGACTCCGGGCATTTGCCTCGTCTGCCTCCGTCAAGCGGCAACCCTCCGTTTCGCACCGGTTGCTTTCAGCGTCGAAATTTGCCACTTTGCGTCCCTGCGCCCCACGAACCCATGGATGAGCGCGACCGCATATTGCTGCAGCCAAAGTCAGGCTGTTCCCCTGACCGGGCGATTGTTTTCGATGTTGAATTTCATGCCGTCCAGAAGCTCTTCCAGATCGGGGCGCGCCGCGGGTCCGTTGGAAATGTCGGCAAGCATCAGCGTTCCGTCCGGGCGAATTGCAAATGCACCGGGTTCAGCAAACAGTCCCGTCGTTTCCGCTTCGGAGAGCGGTTCGGACATGAACAGATTGAGGGACCGCATTTGCGGCTCTGTCAGACCGTAGCAAAGGTCAAATTTCCAACCGAACTCCTCCTTGTCTGCCAAGGCCTTTTCCCTGCCGTCGGCCGAAACCACCACAACATCCATCGCGGCGATCCACTCGGGCAAAGCGTCGTTCAGCTTGTTCAGGAAGCGCTTGCACCGTGGGCAATGGCGGCCACGGTAGACAAACAACATCGTCCAACGATCCTTGGACCCGCCAATCGAGATCGATCCTTCCGGATCGACGGTCGAAAGGTTGAGCCTCTCGACGGGCGCACCGACGCGCGGTTTGCTTGAAGTCATGTTGTACTCCTTCGAATGTTCACGGGCGTCGTTTGGGCGTCCGCCGAACGTGCCTATTTTCGTTCCGCACGACAAACACGGCGTCCCGGCGGCGCCGAATGCATCATCCTTCAGCCGCCCAGCAAGATCTGACGTCCAGACGGCAAAAGCGCGCGTCCGTTCGTCCGCCGTGCAGACCGGCCAATTCGCCGTCCCCGCACATTCCGGTACGGCATTCGCGACATTGATGTCTCAGCGACGGCCTGAAGCGGCATTTGGCATGCCCGACAACGCAAGATAGCCGCACTCCGATTGCCGCTCAGGAAAGGCATCGCTCTTTCTTGATCCGATCAAAGGCAATGTTCGCCTCAGAAGTCTTCTTGGCACCGAGCTTGTGGAATTCCTCCGGCATCCCCTTTGCCATCAACCTGTCTGGATGAAAGTCCTTGATGATGCGGCGATAGGCCTTGCGGACTTCTTCGTCCGTCGCGTCCCGGCTTACGCCAAGGATCTCGTACGGGTTTTCCTCATCAGGAACCGCGTGCGGATCGGAAGTATGTTCAATCCGCATGCAGTGCTCAGGCGAAAACCCGAATTCGCGCGCGACTCGGCGAATGAAGTGCCTTTCTCCGCTGTGGTAGGTTCCATCCGCGGCGGCGATCTGAACAAGACCGGCAAGAATCTGTTCGAGCATGACCAAATCGCTACGAACAATGGACGCGATCTGTCGGGCGTAGGGCTCAAAACCGGTCGCGTCCGCCTTGGCGGCATCAAAAATCGCGCCAACCTCTGCCCTTGCATCGTCCGGGAAAGAGACAACGCGTTTGAGGGCATCGATTTCGTCGCGCGTCACCCGACCATCGACCTTGCTGAGCTTCGCTGCGAGCGTAACGAACGCAACCGCGAACGCCGTCTGGACATCAACACTCGACCGACGCCACGGGCCAGCGCGATTCCTGGTCGCCTTTGCAACGGCAGGTGGCGCTCTGCGCTTGTCCACGAGGTGCCCGAGCGCCAACCCGGCTATGGCGCCAAGTGGTCCGCCAATTGCAAAACCGGCTGCGCTGCCAAGGATCTTTCCGAATGCGGCCAAGTTGCTCGCTCCTTGCCTCTGTCAGCGCAACGGATCTTTCCGGCTGTCGTCGCGGAATTCCGCAAACTTATAGTGTACGCGCTTCTTTGATCCAAGTGCCTGATGCTGCCGTGCCGTATTTGGCGTCCGCGCTCGCGTGCGAGCGCGAAATCGGAGCAGGATCGGGAATGAACTGTCTTGGTCACCTGCTGCTGCACGCTTCGTACAGAATGGTGGAGCAGGAAGCAGGCACGCACCACCGCAAGCCGGATGGGGCGTTTCCAGCGGCCATTGCCGACACTTCGGCGCCTCAGATCCGCGTTATGCGCTTCTTCTCACCCCCACGCGCCAGACCGGACGTGCGGATTTCCCGCTTCCCGGTGGGAAATTGCCTTCGCCCGCAGATGGCGCTTGGTCTTCGGCACAAGGCGCATCAGGCCGTTGTCGTCGCGAAGCCGCTGGATCTAGAACCACGGCCGCACTCCGGTCTTCACCTTGCGATTCCAACAGGGGCGGCTCCGTCGCCGCGAGCTGGCATCCATGGCAGGGAATGTGCGTCTTCGGCACTCAAGCCGGAACCAGACTCATCAGCTCCTTCCAGCGATGGCAGGCGACATCATGTCCGTCCTCGGTCTGAAGCGCCGGCTCTTCAGCCTTGCAGATGTCAATGGCATGCGGGCAGCGCGTCTGGAACTTGCATCCCGGAGGCTGATCCGTTGGCGACGGAATTTCCCCGGCCAGCTTCTGGGCGGTCTTGTCGTCGTCTGGATCCAATGACGGAATGGCCGAAAACAGTGCCTTTGTGTAGGGGTGCCGAGGCGCCTCGAACAGCTTGCGTGTCGGGGCGGTTTCGATGAGCCGGCCCAGATACATGACCGCCACGTGATCGCAGGTGTGCGCCACGACCGACAGGTCGTGGCTGATGAACATGAACGTCAGCCCCAGTTCGTCCTGCAGCTGCTTCAGGAGGTTCAGCACGTCCGCCTGGATTGACACGTCCAGCGCGGCAACGCTTTCGTCGGCAACCACGAATTTCGGTCCCGAGACGAGAGCCCGCGCGATCGAGATGCGCTGGCGCTGCCCGCCAGAAAAGGCATGCGGGAACCGCCTCAAGTGCTCGAGGTTCAACCGGCATCTTGCCGCGATCTCCCGGACGCGCTCGTCGGTTTCCGCCCTGCCCTTCGTCAGCCCCATCACTTCCAAGGGCTCCGCGATGATGTCCCGGACCGTCATTCGGGGACTGAGCGCCGCATACGGATCCTGAAAGATCAGCTGCGCGCGCGTGCGATAGTCCTTGAGTTCCGCGCCATCCAGTTCCTGAAGGTCGTAGGCAACCTCACCGTCATCATAGTGTGCAGTCCCCGAGGAGATCGGCACCGCATTCAGAAGCGCGCGTCCCAACGTCGTCTTTCCGGAACCGGACTCGCCGACAAGCCCAAAGAAGGAACCCTTTTCGATCTCAATCGAGACGTTGTCGACCGCTTTCAGGAGCTGCTTGACGAACAGCCCCGACCCGATCGGGAAATGCACGGACAGCCCCGTCGCCTGGATCAGGGAACGGCTCATTCCGCAGCCTCACGATAGATGTGGCAGGCCACGCTGTGCGTTTCGTCCAGCCTGCAATTCGTCGGCACAAGCGCCATGCACTCCTCTCCGACAACCTGCGAGCACCGCGTGTTGAACACGCAGCCGGCGGGGCGCTCAAGCGGTGACGGGATGTCCCCGGGAACAGGTGTCAGAGGCGCGTCAAGATCCTCCAGCTTCGGCAAGGCGGCGATCAGGCCTTGCGTGTACGGATGTCGGGGATTCCTGATGACTTCGCGTACCGGGCCTTCCTCAACGAGGCGGCCCAGATACATCACGTTAACCCTGTCGGCGGTCTGCGCCACGACGCCAAGATCGTGGGTGATGAAGATGATGCCCATGCCGAACTCGGAGACCAGATCCTTCATCAGGTCGATCACCTGGGCCTGGATCGTCACGTCCAGCGCAGTCGTCGGCTCGTCGGCAATAAGAAGCGACGGATTCGTGGACAATGCCATGGCGATCATCGCACGCTGGCGCATGCCGCCGGACAGCTCGAAGGCGTACTGATCGAAGCGCCTCGCCGCGTCCGAAATCCCCACACGGTCAAGCATCTCGATCGAGACCGACTTCGCGGTGCCCTTCGACATGTCCGAATGAAGCAGCAACTGCTCCACCATCTGCTTGCCGATCGTGATGGCCGGCGCAAAGCTGGCCATTGGTTCCTGGAATATCATGCTGATCGCGCCGCCACGGACCACGTTCAACTCGCGTGGCGTCCTGAGCGACAGCACGTCGACCGGCCCGGTGTCTGTATGAAGCGTGATCCTGGACTCGGGCGAATAGACCGCGTTCCTCGCGTTGAGATGCATCAGGGACTTTGCCGTCACGGACTTTCCCGATCCGCTCTCGCCGACCAGGCCCATCACCTCGCCTTTCATCAGCGTGAAAGACACGTCCTCAACCGCCGTGATCAGGCCTTCGTCCGTCCTGAACTGAAGCGTCAGGCTCTCGACCTCGATCAGCGGCGTCATTTCTGCGCCTCCGAATAGGGATCCGCCGCGTCCCGAAGCCCGTCACCGACGAAGACGAAGGCCATCACCAAGGCGATGAAGAACAAGACCGGGATGAAATACCATTGGTAGTTCAGCATCACGTCCGCGCTTGTCGCCTTCTGCAAGAGCACGCCGAGCGACGAGACCGGATCCTTGAGACCGAGACCGATGAACGAAAGCGCCGTCTCGGACAGGACCATGTAGGGGAACGAGATCACCAGATCGACGATGATGTATGACGTGAAGGACGGCAGAAGATGCCGCCGGATCACGTGCGCGGAGGACGCGCCGCAAAGCTGGGCGGCGAGCACGTATTCCTGGTTGCGCTCGGTGAGCAGGTGGGTCCGGACGCGACGCGCCAGCGTCGGCCAGCCGATGAACCCGAGAATGATCGAGATGTAGAAGAACCGTGCCTCCGCACTCAGTTCAGGTGGCATGAAGGCGGCCACTGCCATGAACAGGGGAATCGCGGGGACCGTTCGGACCGCATCCGTGATCATCTGGATCACCCCGTCGATCCAGCCGCCGTAGTACCCGGACACGCCTCCGATGATGAGGGCAAGGACGAAAGCGATGAAGACGCCGATCA
>VYCX01000398.1 GCA_009843725.1 Boseongicola sp. SB0675_bin_26 | reverse complement strand
AGTTGCTGCTGTTCGACAGGCAGGCGCGAGGCCTCTATCTTGGCAATGCCTGGACCTCGGCGGTTCGCATCAAGAGCCTGCCTCAGAGGAAGACGGTTCGTGCGAAGATCCACGACACGACGATGCCCTACACTCGCGAAAAGTACGGTGCCGGATATACGGGTCCGACATTCGGCGAGTGACCGCCAATGCGCCCGGAGCCAGGAGCACTGCACTCCCGAAAACAGATACGTCGAATCCGGATCGGTTCGATTGTCGGGGGAAAAGCCGTGACTAGTCGCAAGCCCAGCCCCGGTGCCATGCTGACCGCCATCCATGGTGCAGGACATATGGTCCCAAGTGAGAAGAAGGAGAAAAGCATGAAACTTTTGATTTGCCGAATTGCCGGAGCGCTGGCGCGGTACGGGGGGGGGGTAATCGCCGCCCTCGTGGCGGCGCTGGCCTGGCCAGCCGCAGCGCAAGAGCTGCAGGCACCGAACATCGAGGTGAAGGAAGGCGAGGTTGCGGTCTTTGAGTTCACCCTGCCGAACAGGTACGATTTCGCCATCCGCTACGCCTACCGTACGCGCGACGGCAGTGCCAAGTCGGGCCCGGACAACCCGGACTACGAGGCGAAGCGAGGCCATGTGGTGTTCCCCACAGGCAGCCGAACCGCGCAGACAAGGGTCCAGACGCTGAGCGATCGCGTTGTGGAGCACGAGTATTTCGATCTCGTGCTTTCCGACCTGCAGACGCGAGGTCTGGTTCCGGGAAGCAATGCGTGGACTTCGGCGCTCCGTGTCAAGTACCTTCCTGTGACGAAGACGGTGCGCGCGCGGATCATCGACACGATAGACAGCGCTGGCGAGTAACCGGCGGCTTACGCCTCTGAGCGGGGCACCGCCGGGATGCTCCGGTTCGGCGGACGGCATGTGAATCGACGGGATGCCGTCGGCGGTCTCGGGCGGCTACCCCGGCTTGAGCGGCCCTCGGCCCCGGCAAACGGAAGGCGCCCTATCTGCCCTGAAGTCCCGCGATGGGATCGAGTCTTGATGCCTGGTGAGCAGGCTGGAGCCCGAAGAACAGGCCAACCGCCGCTGCCGTGCCAAGACCGCTTGCAACGGAAACCCACGAGATCAGGAACGCCCAGCCGGTGAAGCGGCAGACCGTCCAGGTTGCCCCCAGGCCGAGGAGGACGCCGAGTGCTCCGCCGGTCATTGTCAGGATGACGGACTCGATGAGGAACTGGCTCCGGATGTCCCGCCGCCGTGCGCCCAGCGCCCGGCGAATGGCGATCTCCGTTCGCCGCTCGGCCACGGACACGAGCATGATGTTCATGATCCCGATGCCGCCGACCACAAGCGATATGCTGCCCACGGCGCCCAGCAGCAGCGTGAATGTCTCCATCTGCGCCTCCATCTGGGCGATAAGCTCCCTTGCGGTGATGACATCCAGGTCGAGATCGGGCGACACGCCGCCAAAGAATGACTTCACGTCATCCACGGCTTCCTCGTGGTGAACGCCCTCGCGGGACCGCGCGACGACAACCTCGACCCCGGAATTCTGGACGAGACGCTGTGCCGTGGTGATCGGAATGAACACGGAGGGGTTCGCCTCCACCTGGACAGGAAGCGCATAGCTTTCCGCCTTGTGGTCCAGCACGCCCACGACGGTGCACAGGGATTCGTCAATCTCGACGACCTCCCCGGTCAGGCTGCCCGCCCTCACCGCGCGCATTGCCTCCGCGACCTCGTGCCCGATGACGCAATACTGCCTGTCGATGTCGAGATCGGACACGAACCGGCCTTCCCGGAGCGACAGCCCGTTCACGCTTGCAAAGGACCGGGTGACGCCCTGTATCGATCCTTGCCCGACCGGTCTGCCGGAAAACCGGAACGCGCCGTAGCCGGAAGTCCTCGGCGCAGCCTCGACGATCGACGGGACCGTCTCCGCCAGCCGCATCGCGTCCGTGAAAGCGATGCCGGATGCATTCGACCCGGCCGCATCGCGAATGACCAAAATGTCCGTGCCGAGGTCCTCGAACTGTCTTCGCGCCTGCTCCTTCGCGATCTCGCCCACCGAGACCATCGCGATCACCGAGGAAATGCCGATCATGACCCCGACCAGGGCCAGGATCGTGCGAAGGCTCGCCTTTCGCAGGCTGTCAACCGCCTCGCGGGCATTGGCCGCGAGAATCGCGCGTCGCCCCCTGGCGATCATTCCGGAAGCCCGCGTGGATGTCCGTGTCCCTTGGCCGGGAGAGGGCTGTCATCGGACCGCCGAGACGCGCCTCCGGAAGGCACGACCGCCGGCTCGACGAGCCTCCCGTCGCGCATGTGCGTCTGCCGCCTGCACCTGGCAGAGACCGCGGGATCGTGCGTGATGACCAGCATCGTTGTGCCCCCGTCGGCGTTCAGCTGCCGAAGCAGCGCCAGCACGTCATGGGCCGTGTCGGCATCAAGCGCGCCCGTCGGCTCGTCGGCGAGAAGGAGCGCGGGATCACCGACGAGCGCCCGGGCGATGGCAACCCTCTGCTTCTGGCCGCCGGACAGCTGGTCCGGCCGGTGGCCGGTCCGGTCGGCCATGCCGACGCGTTCCAGGACCGCCTGCGCGCGCCGTCGGATCTCCGGTCTCCCGTTTCCCCGGTACACCATCGGCAGGCCGACGTTCTCAAGCGCGGTCAGGTGCGGCAGCAGGTGGAACGACTGGAACACGAAGCCGATGAGCCGGTTGCGCAGGGCTGACAGTGCATCGTCCCGCAGGCCGGAGACATCGCGCCCGTCCAGGAGACATGCGCCGGATGTCGGACGGTCCAGCAAGCCGACGATGTTCATGAGGGTCGACTTCCCGCTGCCGGAAGGCCCCATGATGGACACCATCTCGCCCGCCTCAATCTCAAGATCGACACCCTTCAGGATCTCGGCGGTCGTGGGCCCGACCCGAAAGCTCCGGCGGATGCCTGTCAGCCTCAGCATCCCGGCAGGCGTCCTGCCGCTGGCGGCGCTCCGCGGCTCATCGATCCAGAACGATCCTGTCGCCCGCGGAGATGCCCTCAAGCACCTCGACCGAATCCAGCGTGGTGACGCCGAGTTCGACCATTCGGCGCTCCGCGTGGCCGTCCGTCTCCGAGAGGACGCGCAGCCATGAACCGCCGTCCCACCGCTCGACCGCGTCGATCGGAACCAGAAGGGCTTCCGGCCGGTGACGGACCAGGATGGTGACATGAGCAGACATGCCGACGCGAAGGCGATCAAGGGCTTCCGCGTCAAGACCGTCCAGGGCAACGACGACCTCGAACTGCGGCGCGGCGTTTCGCCGGGAAGCGTTCTCCGCCCGTGACGACACGCGCGTGACGGTGCCATCAATCTTCATCCCGGGGAATCCGGGGCCGGAAATCCAGGCCATCTGGCCTGTCCCGACCTTCCCGACATCGACCTCGTCCACCTGCGTGACCACCGAGAGGCGTTCGCTGTCCGAGATGCCCAGCATCAACTCTCCCTGCGCCACGGCACGACCTTTTGTCAATGCGCCCTGCTTCGTGCCTCCGGGCGCGATGACAACCCCGGAGACCGGCGCCCGGACCTGCGACAGGTCCAGTTTCGCCTCATGGTCGCGCACGCGGTCCTCGGCCGCGCGGGCTTCCAGGAACGCTATCCGCCGTGCTTCCGCACCGCCCTTCGCCGCCACGGCCTCCAGTTCGCGCTCCGCTTCCTCAACGTCCAGGGCCCGGCTCTCCCGCTGCCGCTCGGCAGCTTCCCGCTCGGAGGCCGGAACCAGGCCTTCATCAAGGAGAAAAGCGGTTCTGCGCAGGTGCTGCTCCGCCTCGTCAAGCGCGATCCTCGCACGTCGCAAGGCGCGCCGCGCACGGGCCATGTCGGCGCCGTTCTCCCAGTTCTCGATCTCGGCAAGCCGGTCGCGCGCCCTGATGAGCTCGATCTGCGCTCTTGACCGCTCCTCGGCCAACCGGCCCGTGTCGAGTTCGACGAGAAGGTCGCCCTTGGTCACCCGGTCTCCGGGGAACGCATGCATTGCGCCGACATGGCTTTCGATCGGGCTGACGACCTCCACGACGCGGCCCGGCACCAGGCGGCCGCGGAGCGCAATGATCGACCTGAGCTCGCGCGGGGTGACGGTGAGCGTCGGCAGCGCACCGGTCTCGCCGATGTCCTGATCGGCATCCATCGCGATCGCGATCGTCGGGCTGGAGACATCCAGAGGCGCAAGATAGAACGACCCGATCGCCAGAAACAGGAGCAGCACGAACAGCACGGCCCCAAGACGCGTCCGGTGAACCCGCCTGGTCATCGCCGAAAGCTCCGCGTTTCGGGCTTCCAGGTCCCGATAGGCGGCCTGGATCTCGTTCAGTTGCGCCTTGATGACGCCGGCCTGGCGCAGCTCGGTCTCGCGCAGCTCCCGGACTTCGGTGATGTCCGAGACCAGAACGATCACAGCCTCCGTCCCGCTTCGGGATGCGTCTCCGGGGGCGAGACGGGACACCGTGACCGAAAGAGACCGGCGATGGCCGCCAACGGGAACCCGCGCGACGCGATGCGCCGTGTCACGGCGCTCGAAAACTGCATCGAGCACGATCTCGGTGAATGCGTCGAATCCCTCGAACACGACAAAGACCTCCCCGAAGGAACGGCCTACGGTCTCTTCGGGATCAAGGCCAAACATCCGGTATGCCGCGGCATTCGCCATCCTGAACGACCCGTCATGGCCAATGACCATCACCCCATCGGTAAGGCTCTCCAGAAGCCTGCGATGGATTTCAGGGTCGTGGTCCGTCATCGCGCGTCTTCCTTCAGCCGGATTCCCCAGCGCTCCAGCGTTCGCCCGGAAATGCGGTCAAGCCGTGTCTGCGCCGCCAGCAAGGCAAGGATCGCGTCCGCCTCTGCCTGCTCCGCCCTGACCAGTTCGCCCTCGGCGGCTCCGACCTCGAACGTGGAGGAAAGGCCCTGTCCGAACTTCGCCTCCTCAACCGCAAGATTTCTTTCCGCCAGGGCGCGTGCGTCGCCTGCCATCCCGGCCAGCAGAAGCCCAGCCTCCACTTCGTTCAGCGCCTGTCGCAGCGCGGCCCGAATCGACTCCCGCAACTCGGTGACGTTTCGCTCGGCCTTCAGCAGGCCGTTGCGCGCTCTCACGTATTCGACCCTTGGCTCCCGGTCATTAAGGGGAATGGCGACGCCCAGCCGCACTGCGGTGTCGGAACGCCCCTCCGCGTCACGGCTTAGTTCAAGCCTGAGGGACAGGTCAGGAAGCAGGTTGTTGCGGGCGACCGCGAGGTCGATCCTTGCGGCCTCGACCATCAGCACGGCCTGCCGGAAGTCGGTCCTGCCGAGGAGCACGTCCTCCAGTTCAGGTGCGGCAAGGCCTTGCCCGTCTGCGACGGCGAGCTCCCCTCGCGGGTGCACCATGACCATTTCGCCAGGATCGAGCGTGTCGACCAGCCGGGCGCTGGCCGCCTCAAGACGGCTGCGCGCCCGGACGAGCCCGATCTCCCGGTTGGCGACGACGGCTTCCGACCGCCCGGCTTCCCGCTCGGCCACGCGACCGGCGCGTATCAGGGAACGGGTCGCGTCAAGCTGGTCGCGGGCGCGCGACAATGACTCTTCGGCAATCTCCACCTGGCGCGACGCCGCGATCACGGCCCTGTAGGAGTCGACGACTTCGACAACGACGTCCGCCAACGCACGACGCAGGGCCAGAAACTGGATCCTGTTCTCGATCAGCGCTCGCCGGACCGGCGCAGCCTCCATTTCGGCCCCGGCACCCTTCAGCAGGGGCTGCGAGATGCCAAGGGCCTGTATCGCCGTGCCGTCCCGGAGGCCGTCCGACAGGGCACCCCTCCAACCCAGGTCCAGCGTGCCGCCGGTACGAAGCCGAAGGGTCATCCCGGCATGCAATGCCACCTCGCCGCCAGGCGAGTCCCAGGCGAGGGACGGCTCAATGACGAATCGAGGTCGCCAGCGGTCCCCGGCCACGTCAAGAGACAGTCCCTCCAATTCACGGTCAAGCTGCCGGTTCAGGAGAGACCGGTTGTTTTCCAGCGCATGCCTGATCGCTTCTTCCAGCGTCAGGTGCAGGTCGGCTCCTGCTACTCCTTCGCGTGGATGCGGGCCGGGGAGCTCGTCGTTCGAACGGAAAACCCTGCCGCCGGGTGCCGCGTGACGGGTTGCATCGCTGGCGTCGCTCCCCCCCGCTTCGCCAAGGGAAGCGTAGAAGCGGCCATCGCCGCCGCCACGCTCGGGTGCGCAGGCTGAAAATGCCACCACCGCAGGAAGCACGATCCAAGGGAAGGGCGAAGATCGGCGGATGAGGAAAATCCATCAATTCGAGCCGGCCGGCTCTCAATCGGCACCGGGTCCGCCCGCCAGACCGCCGTTCCCTCCCAGAGTCTCAAGCGGGCGTCCCGCAGACCCCTCGGCCTCGACGATCCTGCCGGTCAGCACGATCCGCGACGGGACGAGATACGCGGGCGCAGGCTTCCAGCACATGCAGATCTTGTCCGCGAATTCCGGATCGCCAAGGACCAGGCTGAAGATCTCCCCACTGCCCTCATCGACGTCGTCGGGCAGCGTGTCGACCTTGACGCTCCTGACTTCCTGCCGGAGCCCGGGAGGGAAGGCCAGCATCCCATTGACCGCCAGGTAGTCGTCTCCGGCCGTCGCCGTGCGGTCCATCGTCCTGTAGGAAAAGCGAAGGGTCTCTCCAACGACCGAGTTCAGGCCACCCATTTCGGGCTTCTTCACCCAGAAGACGATCGCGTCGCCTTCGGTCGCCTCGGCATCGGCGGCCACGGCCTCGGATGCGACAAGGAGCCCCCACCCGACGATGGCAAGGGCGTACGCCATGCACTGGGCCAGAACACGCCGGCCTCTTCGATTTCGCTTGCTCGGTGTGTGCGTCATGGTTTGCGTCATGGTTTCCCCCTCCTCACCTATAGCGCGACAATCAGGATGGCATGTCCGGATGCATGTCTTTCGCGATCCTGGTTCGCGGTCGTGTCGCGGATCTCCGCGCGAACCGTCTTCTCGGCGGGAAGGCCTCCAACACGAAACATGGAGTTCCAAGTCATCGGTCCTGCATAGACGCCTCGCGCCTGCATGTCTGAGATCCGCAGTTCGAAATGCTGGTCTTCCAGATCGGCGTCTTCGTGTGTCCGGATCCTCACGGTCGCTTTCCGGGTGCAGGCCGGAAACACCACGTGACCCGTCATTGCCCGATAGTTCTCCCCGGCCTTCGCCGTGCCGTCACGCTTGGCATAGGCGTATCGCACGTCGAAGAAATTGAACGCGACCGGCATGACGAATTCAAAAACCGCGACCTCGCCCTCGTCGGCCTGAACGTTCGGCGCCTGGAAGGGCGGCAAGGGCTGAAAGTTCTGTGCCGCGACCGGAGCGGGCATCGTCATCAGCATTAGGTTTGCAAGACTTTCTCCACAAATGAGCCGCGTCAGTGCGCCGACGCGTCGACAAGCTGGATGCATGACTTCATTCCCTTCTCGGTTGAGACTCGCAGTCCCGGATAATGATGTCAATGCTCCGGACGGCTTTCCACGGCTTTGCTCTTTCGTTGGCGATCGATCCGATCAGGTTTCGAGGGTGCGCCTCTGCTGCGTCCGGACGCATTGGCGGTCACTCGCCGAATGTCGGACCTGTATATCCGGCACCGTACTTTTCGCGAGTGTAGGGCATCGT
>VYCX01000048.1 GCA_009843725.1 Boseongicola sp. SB0675_bin_26 | reverse complement strand
TGCGACGCGGCCGGGATCGGCATGCCATTCACGATCTCGGACACTCTTGAAACGGCGCGCGCCCTGCACAGCCGGGCGCAGGGACAGTCAGGCATCGCGTGGAATGCTGCGCGCGGGACACCCCTTGGGCACACCTTCATGTTTGTCATGGGGGCCATGGGGCGGCCGTTCTTGAACCTGGCGCAGGTCGGTGATGATTTCGATGCGGAATGGCCTCAAGGCGAGAACCTCCGGCCGATGCTGCAATCCGACGAGGCCTTTGCCACGGCAGAATACCTCTGCGAACTCTTGGACTTCTCACCGGTGTCGATCCTGTCAATGTCCTGGTACGAACGCGCCCGCGCCTACGCGGACGGAGAAGTCGCGATGGCGTATTGCGCCACGCTTCTGGCACCGCTCTTTGAGCTGAATTCGGAATCGCCTGCCTTTGGCGTAACCGGGTTTCTGCCTCATCCATACGGGCCCGGTGGCAAGCCAATCGCGCCGGTCGGCGGTTACGCCTTGGCGATCCCGTCCAACATCGCGCCCGATCGCATTGATGCGGCCTGGAAAGCGCTCCAGTCCTTCACCTCGCCCCAAACCATCAAGCTCTACATCGAAAACGGCAGCCTCGTGACTCCCCGCTTCAGCGTCAGCATGGACCGGAAAGTGCGCAGTGTGTCGCCGTTGATTTCGATTGTCGACGGCATGGCACGATCGGGAATCCTGCAATATTGGCCTCGGCCGCCCGTTCCGGAGATCACCGACCTGATCGAAATCATAGGAACCGAACTGCACGACATGCTTCAAGGCACGACAAGTGTCAGCACGGCTCTGATGACTGCACAGAACCGTGCGGACGCATTGATGCGGGCACGCGGGCACTATGTCTAGCCGTGACGGCCAGCTTGCGAACGCATTTCCATTAGATGCTCCCCGGTTCTCCAATGTCGCTCGCAAGCGAGCGAACATACGCAAGCTCGATCCCGATGATCTCCGCCGCAGCGGCCTTGGCCGCCTCTATCCCGCGTCCCGCAACGAATGCAGCTCCCCGCGCCCGAGCCGCAAGCCAGCATCTCCCAGCCAGATCGACGCAGCCAGACGCCGTGCCGGCATCTTCCGGCCCTTGCATGTGCACCCGAGCACCGCATGCACGTGCTACGTTCAACGGCCAACTTTCTGGAAGCGGGCTTCCTGACACCTACACGTCACTGGCGCGCGACCTCAATCCAGTCGGCATCGACGATCCTGGAAATGATGATCACGTCAGCGCCCTGGTGGTCGTCAGGACCGTAGTCGACTTCCACGCCCAGGATTTCGTCAGTGTACTCGAGGCTCTCCATCGCGGACTGAAAGGACTCGTGCGTCAGGTCAGGGCCGGCAGCGTCGAGCGCACGCACCAGCAGTTCCGCAGCGGAGCGCCCGAGAAGCGCGCCGGTCGGCGGGACTTCGCCTGTGGCTTCCTGATAGCTCGCAACCCACTCCGCCAGGGTCGGGTTGTCCATGCGCGCAACGATGTCCGACCATCCGGCAGATGCGTACATTCCTGCGGTCACGCCACCGGGAACCCTTGCCACCGCAGTGTGAAAGGCGGCTGATGAACCCATGAAGTTCACGTCGGTCCAGCCGATCTTCTTGGCCGTCGCCACAGCCGTGATGACCTGTCGCAGCCCGAGCGCGATGGCGATGGTGTCACAGCCGTCAGCCCTCAGCTTGGTCAGGGAGCCCACGAAGTCCTGCTCGTCCGGCCGGTGAGTCGTCTCAGAAGCGAAATTCAACCCCAGCTCCGATGAGATGTCCTTGGCGCCTTCGGCGATCTCATGACCGAAGTCCGATGGAATGTACATGGCGCAAATGTTCGTCGCGCCTTCGTTCTTCACTAGGTAGCTTACGCCGGCACGGATCTGGTCGTAGTAGGACGACACGCTCGCGTACTTGTACGGCGCCGGCGGATCAAGCAACTGGCGCCCCACTGAAAGAGGGGCGATGTTGGGAACGCCACGCCCTTCCAGCAGCGGAAACAATGCTACGTTCATCGGCGTTCCCGTCGTCAAGAACATCGCGAAGACCTTGTCGGAGTTCAGCAGCTTGTTGAACCCGGTCATGGCCCTCGGCAGCTGGTAGCCATGGTCTTCCACGATCAAACGGATCTTGCGACCGTGAACCCCGCCCGAAGCATTGATTTCGTCGAAATGGAGATTGGCGGCCCGAACCGCAGGCGCGCCAAATCCGGCGAAGGGACCCGACAGGTCAGCGTTGGCGCCGATCATCACCTCGTCGTCCGACACGCCTTGGGTCTGCGCCGCCGCCGCGCCGCACATCAACAGGGACACGACGAACGCGCTCTTGAACAGGTTCTTCATGGCATTGGGCATCCTATCTGGTCTTTCAGCGTCAAGCATACATCTCGTCGACAAGCGCGCCATGATTCTTTTCGACGAAACTGCGCCTGAGCTTCATGGTCGCGGTCAGTTCCTCGTCTTCGGCAGTCAGCATGACGTCGATCAACCGGAAATCCCTGATCTGCTCCACACGTGCGAAATCTCTGTTCACCGCGTCCACCACGCCCCCGATGAGATTGCGCACTTCCAGAACCTGCGTCAGAGACGCAAAGTCGGAAAACGGCAGGCGATTGTCCTGCGCAAACTTCTCGACCGTTTCCTGATCTATCATGATCAGGCAGGTCAAGTACTTGCGCCCGTCCCCGATCACGATCGCGTCCGTGACGTATGGCGAGGCTTTCAGGCGATCCTCGATCTTTGCGGGCGCGACGTTCTTGCCGCCTGAAGTGATGATGATGTCCTTGATCCTCCCGGTGACGGTCAGGTATCCGTCCGCATCGACTTCGCCGGTGTCACCGGTTCGCAGCCAGCCATCGGCCGTGAACGCGTCGGCGGACTTTGCGTTGTCGCGCCAGTAGCCCTTGAAGCAGCTGGCGGCCCTGAACTGGATCTCGCCGTCCCGTCCGATCCTGATCTCGCTGCCAGGCACGTTCCGCCCCACGGTGCCGAGCCTTGTCGCTGCAGCGGAGTTCAGCGTCATGATGCCGGCGCTTTCCGTCATCCCGTATCCTTCAAAGATGCGTACGCCGATGGCCTGGAACCACCTCAGCAGATCCGGGGAGATCGACGCCGCGCCGGTGTTGCCGCGGCGCAGCCGGTCCATGCCCAGCATCCGGCGCAAGTTCTTCAAGAGCACGAGATCCCAGAAGAGGTGCCGCATCACCACGCCGAAGGACTTCGGCCTGCCCGCAAGTTCTGCATCCGCCCGGGCCATTCCGGCGCTGAGAGCCCGACCATATGCCCATCGCCCCAGCCAAGTGGCGTCCGCCTCCATGTTGGAGATGCGCGAACGCATCTTTTCCCATACCCGCGGCACGGCGACGAAAACGGTGGGCGAGACTTCCCGAATGTTGTCAAAGACGGTCTCCGGACTTTCGGCGAAGTTGACCGTCGAGCCGATCGCAACGGGATGGAAGACCGAGACCGTCCGCTCCAGCACATGGCAGAGCGGCAGGAAGCAGACATGCACGTCGTCAGGTGACATCAGCAGCGTGTCGGGGGCTGTCGAGATCGAGTACATGATGTTGGAATGCGTCAGCATCGCCCCTTTCGGGTCGCCCGTGGTGCCCGAAGTGTAGACCAGGAGCGCGACGTCCTCGGGTCTGGAGCGCTCGATCTCGTCCTCGAAATCGCCGGGGTTCAGCTCCGTCTCCGCTCGCCCGGCGTCATAGAGATCTTCAAGGAACATCACCCTGTCGTCGGAGAAGTCGTTCAGGCCGTCGGAGCGGAAGACGATGACCCTGGCCAGTCCAGGCATGGCGTCACGCACGGCCAGCCACTTGTCGAGTTGCTCGTCGTCCCCGACGAACAGGAACCGGCTGTCGCTGTCATTGACGAGATACGCGAGCTGGCGTGCGCTGTCGGTGCTGTAGACGCCCGACGGAATTCCGCCCACCGCCTGGACGCCAAGATCGGCGTAGATCCATTCCTTGGACTCCTCCGCCAGGATCGAGACGCGCTCGCCGCGCTTGAGCCCGAGCTTCCTGAGCCCCATGCCGATCCACATCGCACGCTCCCGGAATTCCGCCCACGAATGCGACTGCCAGATGCCGTATTCCTTCTCGCGATGCGCCGTGCGGCCTTCGAGTTCCCTGCAACGTCGTGCCCAGAGCTTCACCAGCGTATCGCATCCGTCGACGAAATAGGGGCCGGTCGAAAGGTCGGCATTGATCGAAATGCCGGCCGCGACGCGTTGCCTCGGAATCGCCTCCTCTCCACTCATTCAGAGTCTCCTAGCGCCAGGTCTTGCGGCGCTTCCAGCGCCGCTGCCCACGCTGGCCGCTTTCCTTCACGCCCAGATAGAACTCCTGGATGTCTGGCGATGACATAAGGCGACTGGAACTGCCTTCCATCACGACCCGGCCCAGTTCGAGCACGTAGCCGTAATCCGCCAGCTCAAGCGCTGCGCGAGCATTCTGCTCGACAAGCATCATCGTGACGCCCTGCTCGACATTCAGGCGGCGGATGACGGAGAAGATCTCCTTGACCGCCAGCGGACTGAGGCCGAGCGAAGGTTCGTCCAGGAGCATGATCCTTGGTCGTGCCATCATCCCGCGCGCAATGGCCAGCATCTGCTGCTGCCCGCCGGACAGGGTCCCGGCCATCTGCCTTGCCCGTTCCTTCAGGATCGGAAAATACCCGAAGACCATCTCCATGTCCTCGGCGATGCCGTCTGCAACCGGGCGGGTGTACGCGCCTAGCCTCAGGTTGTCCCTGACGGACAGCAGCGGGAACATCTCGCGGCCTTCGGGCACGTGAGCGACGCCCTTGCGGACAATGGCGGCGGGGTCGTCCCCTACGATCGCCTGGCCTTCCAGCATCACGGCACCCTTCTCGGGCTCCATGATGCCCGAGATGGTCTTCAGCAGGGTGGTCTTGCCCGCGCCGTTGGCCCCGAGGACCGCAACGATCTGCCGCCTGGGCACTTCGAGACTGATGCCCCGGATCGCGATGATCGGACCGTAGCAGCTTTCGATGTTGCTGACCGAAAGCATGGGCACTGCATCGCTACGGCTCAAGCTTGCCCTCCATCCGTGACTTGACAGGAAGGAACCTCGTTGCCGGCCGCGAACTCCATTCCAGGTCTTCGCACGACACAGGCCCTGCCGATGGCCCGCATTCGGGGCGCGGTTCCGGCTTTGCCGTCATTCGTCCGCCCCATTGTCGCCCAGGCCGATATAAGCCTCGATCACGGCCGGATCCGTCTGAACCTCCTGCGGCGTGCCGATCACGAGCGTCTTGCCGTCAGCAAGCGCAAGGACGCGATCAGACACCGAGCTCACGAGACCCATGTCGTGTTCGACCATCAGCACCGTGATGCCCATGACCTTCCTGATGTCCTCGATCCAGAAGGCGACGTCGTCAGTCTCCTCTGCCGACAGTCCGGACGCCGGCTCGTCAAGCAGCAGAAGCCTCGGCTCCTGGGCAAGCGCCCGTCCCAGCTCGACGACTTTGCGCACGCCATACGGCAGGCCCAAGATCAGGCTCTCGCGGTAAGGCTGCAGGTCAAGGAAGTCGATGACCTTTTCCGCCGCAAGCCGGTGCCGGCGTTCCTCCGCGCGGACGCCAGGCAGGTGAAGGATCTCCGAAATCGCGTTAGACCGCCGGTGCGTGTGCCGCCCGATCAGCAGGTTCTGAAGGACCGTCGCGTGTTCGAAGAGCTCGATGTTCTGAAACGTCCTCGCGATGCCGAGGCGGGGGATGTCATGCGGGGCGCATCCGAGTATCGACTTGCCATCGAAGCGAATGTCGCCCCCGCTCGGGGTGCAGTAGCGCGAAACCAGGTTGAAGATCGTCGACTTGCCCGCGCCGTTGGGGCCGACAAGGGCAAAGACCTCGCCGGGATTGACGGCAAAGGATGCGCCTTCGACGGCGGTCAGGCCCCCGAAGCTGATCGTGACATCCTCCAGTTCCAGCAGGCTCACCGTATGCGCTCCGTCCTGAGATAACCCCTTTGCCGCCGGAACATGTCACGCCGGCAGAAGGGAAAGAGCTCGAAATAGGTGCGTATCTTGACCCAGCGTCCGTAGATTCCCATGGGTTCAAGGAGAATGAAGGCAATCAGGATCGCTCCGAATGCCGCGGTCTCGATCCCGGGGGGCATGACCGACGCGACGCCGAAGCTCTCGTTGAGAAATTCCCGGACAATGGAAATCGCCAGCGGCAGGAACGTGATGACAATGGCGCCGAGGAACGCTCCGTGAATCGAGCCGAGGCCGCCAATGACAATCATCATCAGGAGCGTGATGGACAGGAAGATCGTGAATGTCTCGTGATTGAAGACGCCGGCAAAATGGCCCATCAGGGCGCCAGCCAGGCCGGTGACGCCGCAGGACAGCGCGAACGAGACCGCCTTGGTCCAGGCCAGGTTGACGCCGATCGCCTGCGCCGAAATCTCGCTGTCGCGTACCGCGACAATGGATCGTCCGAGTGGCGACCGCAGGATGTTCCTGTACCCGAGAGCCACAAGGACGGCGACCCCAAGCGTCAGCCAGTAGAAGCCCGGAGCATTCACGTACCGGTTGAAGCCCGTTCCGAAGATCTTGATGTCGGGCGCGACAATGCCCGACACGCCACCCGTCCACGGCGCGAGCATGACGATGCCGTCTTCGGCGAGAACCGAGACCGCAAGCGTGGCAATGGCCAGATAGATGCCGTGCAGTCTCGCGGTCGGCAGCGCCAAGAGCGCTCCTGCCAATGCGGCGGCGCAACCGGACAGCGGAAACGACACCAGAAACGGCCAGCCAAGCGACGTCTGAAGGATGACATTCGTGTAGGCGCCCACGGCCATGAAGGCCGCATGTCCCAGGCTCGGCTGCCCCGCGTGGCCGACGAGAAGCATCAGGCCCATGCCGGCGATTGACCAGATCAGCATCAGGGCGACTTCGCCAATCCAGAAGTCGTCGATCGCGAATGGCAGTCCGACGGCGGCTGCCAGGAGCAGGAAGTACCAGAATGCCTGGTATCGATGGGCGAAAAGGCCGATATCGGCGTCATAACTGGTCTTGAACACGATCCGCACGGGCTAGACCTTCTTGTCCCGGACCTGGGACAGGATGCCTGACGGCCGGATGATCAGGACCAGCAGGAGCACGGCATAGGGCACGACCTGGCTGAACCCGGCCGCGACGTGGCGGGCGGCGAAAGGCTCGATCACGCCGATGACGAGGCCGCCAAGAAGCGCGCCGGGAAGCGAGCCCAGGCCGCCGATCACCGCCGCCGCAAAGGCCTTGATGCCCAGGAAGCCGGAATTGGGATCGATGGATCCCTTCGAGGCAAGAAGGATTCCCGCCACCGTCGCGACAACGCCTGACAGGCACCAGATCAGCGCACTCACGCGCTTGACCGGGATGCCCATGTAGTAGGCCGCAAGCTGATTCTGGCTGGTTGCCTGCATGGCCAGGCCAAGCCTCGTGCGGGCAAAGCCAAGATAGAGCAGGCCGGTCAGGACGATGGTCACAAGAATCACCGCCACCTCGTCGAGCCCCAGCACGAGACCGGCAAATCGGACGTTGACGCCTGCAATCGGGCTTTCGAGGCTTTGCGGTTCGTGGCCCCAGATCGCCCCGGCAAGAAAACGGATGATGAAGCCGAGCGCGACCGTCAGGACCACCACGGCAATCTGGCTCTGGCCGGACATCCGCCTGAGGATCGTGATCTCAAGG
>VYCX01000529.1 GCA_009843725.1 Boseongicola sp. SB0675_bin_26 | reverse complement strand
ATCTGGTCCGCCGTGCGGAAGGACGACACGAAGAGCCCGACGGTCGGAATCAGCCAGAGCACGACCATGGCGACGACCGAGATGTGAACCGCCCAGGTGAGTGACGACTTGCTTCCGGCAATGGATTGCATCAGCGCATCTCCTTTCGGGCGTTCCAGACGTTCCAGGCAAGAATCGGCGAGACGAGGATCATGATGACGATCGCCGAAGCTGATCCGACGCCCCAGTCATTGGCCCGGAACAGCTTGTCGAACATGTAGTTCGCCAGCACCTGTGTCTGCCACTGGCCGTTCGTCATCGCGAACACGATGTCGAACACCTTGAGGACAACGAGCGTGATCGTCGTCCAGACGACCGTGATCGTCGGTATGATCTGCGGAACCTTGATCCTGAAGAAAATCTGCAGGGGGTTCGCGCCATCGATGATGGCCGCCTCAATGGTTTCCTCCGGGATGCCGCGCAGGGCGGCCGAAAGGATCACCATGGCGAATCCTGTCTGGATCCATATCAGCACGACCATCAGGAAGAAGTTGTTGTAGAAGGGAACCGTGAGCCAGGCCTGCGGCTCGCCAAAGGGAAGCTCGGTCGTGGCAATGCCGAGAATCGACCCGAGCGACAGCCAGATCAAGTACAGCGCCAAGGCGGCGGCGGCTGCGCGCGCGGCCAGAACCAAGATGCCGCTTCCGCCCGAAAGCGCGGGCCGGAAGATGATGTAGCCTGCATAGGCGACCAGGGCCGCAAAGATGAAGACGATCACGATCGGCAGCACCTGCAGGAAGAGCACCGACATGGCTCCCCCCTCGAACTGCACCCATATCGCGTTCAGGAGGCCGATCTGCGCCTTGTCCTCGGGACGCGTGTCGTAGATCAGCTTGAAGATGACCGAGGCGCCGACAAACGAAATGGCCATCGGCATGAAGACGAGCGACTTGGCCAGGTTGCCCCAGGCGATTCGGTCGGTGAGCTGCGCGGCCAGCAAGCCGAATGCCGTCGAAGCGGCAGGCACCACGATCAGCCAGAGCAGGTTGTTTCGCATGGCCTCCCAGAACTTCGGCTCGGCCAGCATTTGCTCGTAGTTGGCAAAGCCCACGAAGGCGCCGTCCAGGCTGCGGTCGGTAAGCGAAAGGCGCAACGTCTCGACCACCGGATATCCAAGGTAGAGGCCAAGCGCGAAGACGGCCGGTGCCAGGAACAGCCATGGCCGCACCTGGTTGGCGCGGTTGATGTTCCTTCCCGCGTTCGGCCCCTTGCCCGGAAAGAGCACCTTGTCCAGAAGCAGGTTCGAAAGGTAGAAATACCCGATGCAGGCGCCGACGCCGATGATGATCGTCACAAGTCCGAGCAATGCAGGATGCATGAAGCGCCCTCCCCGCGTCAGGTCGAATGAACTTGACGGGGCCCATTGCTTGGGCCCCGTCCTTGCGTGATCACTTCAGCGCGTCCCAGCTGTCCTGGATTTCCTGGGCGACATCGGCGGCGCTCTTGCCTCCCGAATAGTCGACCATCCCGGTCCAGAACGAGCCTGCGCCGACACCACCCGGCATCAGGTCGGATCCGTCGAACCGGAAGGTGGTGGCGTTCAGGAGGATCTCGTTCATCTTCCTGAGCGTCGCGTCACCGAACGCGTCCGGGTTCACGCCCTTGTGCGGCGTGAGAAAGCCCTTGCGCGCCATCCAGATTTCGTGCGCAGCCGGATCCTTGAGATACTCGATCAGGTCATGCGCAGCCTGGTTTTCGTTGGTGATGGCCCAGACCGTTCCGGCGCCCAGAACCGGCTTGCCGAGATCCCTGCCCGCGTAGGCGGGAAAGTAGAAGAAATCGACATCCTCGCCGACCACGGTGCCTTCCGGGAAGAAGGCCGGAATGAACGAGGCCTGCCGATGCATGTAGCACTGGGGCGGGCTGTCGAACATTCCCTTGGGGCTATCCCGGAAATCGGTCGAGGCGACGGCAGCGGCGCCTCCCGCGACATAGTCGTCGTTGCGGGAAAAGGCGCCAAACTCCTCGATCGCGCCCACGACGGCATCGTCAGTGAAGGAAATCTCGTTCGTGACCCACTGGTCGTAGGCGGACGGGGGCTGCGTGCGCAGCATCATGTCCTCAACCCAGTCCGTCGCAGGCCACCCTGTCGCGCCCCCCGAGCCGAGACCGATGCACCAAGGCGTTTCCCCGTCGGCGACGATCATGTCGGACAGCGCTTTCAATTCCTCCATGGTCTCCGGCACTTCGTAGCCAGCATCCTCGAAGTTTTCGGGGATGTACCATACGAGCGACTTCACATCGACCTTGTAGAAGAAGCCGAAGAGCTGGCCGTCGCCGTTCTCGTCAGCATAGGTGCCGAGGTCGACCCAGGACTGCCCTGCGGCGTAGTTTTCCCGCACCCAGTCGCCGACGCCGCTGTCGAGGGGCGTCAGGAAACCGCGGCTCGCCATGTCGGCGGCAAGTCCCGGCTGCGGAAAGACCGCGATGTTCGGTGCCGAGCCCGCCTCTGCGTCCACGAGGATCTGCTGCTCGAAACTGTCGGAACCGACATAGCTCACGTCATGGCCGGATTTCGCGGCAAAGTCCCCCAGCACCGCCTCGACGTTTTCCTGATCCGGGCCAAGCCAAGGACCAAAGACGGTCAGCTGTTCGGCGCCTGCGCTGCCCGTGGCCAGTGCCATCACGGCCGCGCTGGCAAGTAGTGATCTGTTCATGAAGCTCTCCCTATATCCGAACCCGAAGGCCCATTCGATGATTGTCGCGCTGAGATTCTCAAAGCGCTTTGGATAACACAACATCTCCGAGATTTCTCCTCATGTCAACGTGAATCTTGACAAATCCTTATCTTTGACAATTTACTGCCGTCTCGTATGCTCGCAGAACTTGAAACCGCTTTGAACGATGAACCTGAAGGAATTCTCACACCACATCGGGCTTTCTCCCACGACCGTCAGCCGCGCGCTGAACGGGTATCCTGAAGTCAGCGAGAGAACCCGGCGGAAGGTCCTCGAGTCTGCGGAACGGCTCGGTTACACCCCGAATTCCCGGGCAGCGCGCCTGGCGACTGGCCGTGCCATGACGATCGGCCACATCCTGCCGTTGTCGAAGGAGCACGAAATGGTGAACCCGATCTTTTCGGACTTCATCGCGGGTGCGGGCGAACAGTATTCCAAGTCCGGCTATGACCTTTCGCTCTCCGTCGTGCGGGACGAAGACGAGGCGGAGGCCTACCGGGACCTTGCCACGCGCGGCGTGGTCGACGGCGCCGTGATCCATGGACCAAAGATCGATGACCCCCGCATCCGCCTGCTCCAGGAAATCGACCTGCCTTTCGTCGTTCACGGGCGGTCAAGCAGGGTCGACGGAGAGTACAACTGGGTCGATGTCAACAACCGACGCGCGTTTTGGCGCGCGACGGACTTCCTGCTGGATCTCGGGCACCGCAGAATTGGCTTGATCAACGGCCTGGACGGGATGGATTTTGCCACCCGAAGGCTGAACGGCTACGGTGACGCGCTTGCGGCACGCGGCATTGCTCGCGACCCGGAACTGGTCTTCAGTGGCGAGATGACCGAAAACTACGGCTTCGCCACGACCATGCAGATGCTTCGCTCGCCCAAGCCGCCAACGGCGATCCTGGTATCGTCGATCATCCCTGCGATGGGTGCACGGCGAGCGCTTCACGATCTTGGCATCGGCCTAGGAGACGAGGTGTCCGTCGTGATCCATGACGACGACCTGTCCTATTTCCGGAATGAGGGAGATGTTCCGATCTTCACCGCCACACGATCCTCGGTCCGGGAAGCGGGACGTCTCTGCGCCGATATCCTTCTCGACTCCATCCGCGGCGCACAGGACGAATGTCGACATGTTCTTCTCGAGGCGGACCTCACAGTGGGACAATCAACTGGCCCGGCACCGGCAATGCGTCACCTGCTTGACCGTGACCGAACCGAAGTCTTGCGCCGTCCCTGAACATTGACTTAGGTCCTGTGACGATCAAGGACTGCTGGACATGCCGGACCACAGGGACAAAGTGTCGCTCGTCGCCGATGTCGGCGGAACGAATACGCGTGTTGCCCTCGCCGAAGGGCGCACGCTTCTGGACAAGTCCGTCCGGAGATTCCGGAATTCCGAATTCGAAAGCCTTGAATCTCTCCTGCTGCGGTTCGAAGACGATGTCGGCCTCGTGTGCGACGCAGTTGCCGTCGCGATCGCAGGGCCCGTCCATGACGGACGCGGCACGCTGACCAATCTGGACTGGACGGTCGAGCGCGAGGCTCTCTCGAATGTCACCGGCGCGCAAACCGTGTCCGTGCTCAACGACCTGCAGGCGCAGGCTCACGCACTTCACGTGATTCCGCACGGCCATCTCACGCCCGTCATTGCCGTCGAGCCCACGGATACCGGCTCCCGCAGGCTGGTGATCGGAATCGGCACCGGCTTCAACTCCGCGCTTGCCATCCCGAACGGCCCGGGCCCGGTGGTGACGCCTTCCGAATGCGGCCATGTCCTGCTGCCGGCCAGCAATTCCGAGGACCTGAAGCTTGCAGAGTTCCTTGCAGCGTCCACCGGGTTTGCCTCGGTGGAGGATGCGCTTTCTGGCCGCGGTCTCGAGAACATCCATGCCTGGCACGCATCCCGGTGCGGCAAGAGCGAGACGCGGTCGTCCGCGGATGTCCTGACGGCCATCAAGAACGGCGACGACGTCGCCAACAGGACCCTCGAGACATTTGTCCGGATCATGGGATCGGTATGCGGGGACTTGGCCCTGATTCACCTGCCGTTCGCCGGGATCTATCTGGTCGGGGGCGTGGCCCGTGCCGTCGCCCCGTATCTTCGAGACTTCGGCTTCGTGGAAAGCCTTCGCAGCAAGGGTCGATTGTCCGGGTACATGGAGCGGTTTCCGGTCTGCGTCGTCGAGGACGACTTTGCGGCGTTGTCCGGTCTGGCCGTTCACCTGGACGACCTGCGGCGCAGGTAGAGGACAGGACGCAAGCCGGGCGAGATTCGGGTCGCGCCGCGCATGTTCGCGCCGATTCGAACTTGGCTGGGATGACACCGAAACGCCGCCGTGATCGCTTGTGCATGCCCGAATCAACGGGGCGGAGTCGTCGGTGCGCCCCGCCCGGTCGCCAGGTTCGGGTCATGCCTCCAGTTCTGCATCCCAATACAGGAAGTCGAACCAGGTTTCGTGCAAGTGAGTTGGCGGGAATTTCCTGCCCTGGTTCCGGAGCTTGACCGCATTGGGTCGTTGCGGTGTGCGACGCAGCGACATGCCCGCCTGGGTAAGCGAGCTCGCGCCCTTGCGAAGGTTGCATTTTGCACAGGCCGCAACCACGTTCTCCCAGCTCGTCGTGCCGCCACGAGATCGGGGAATGACATGGTCGAAAGTCAGCTCGCCCCGGGCGCCACAGTACTGGCACCGGAACTCGTCGCGAAGAAACAGGTTGAACCGCGTGAAGGCCACCCGCTTCTGCGGGTGAACATAGTCCTTCAGGACGACCACGGACGGAATGTGGATTTCCGTGGACGGACTGCGGACAACCTCTTCGTATCGCGCCAGGACGTCCACCCGTTGCAGCCAGACGGCCTTGACCGCTTCCTGCCAAGGCCACAGGGACAGCGGAAAATAGCTCAGCGGCCTGTAGTCGGCGTTCAACACCAACGCAGGATGATGCCTGAGGCCCCTAGGTTCCCGCACGAAACTTGTTCTGAAACTTCCACTCATTGCAGTTCCATCCGCATCCCGGCGCCACGCAAGTCCCTTCCACATGCGGCCGATTTTCGGGCGACTATATATGGCGGTGCCCGCGTGGCAAGCCCCATGAATGTTGGGTGCCATTGCAGGGGCATGTGACG
Organism: Boseongicola sp. SB0675_bin_26; assembly: GCA_009843725.1. Lineage (GTDB taxonomy): Bacteria > Pseudomonadota > Alphaproteobacteria > Rhodobacterales > Rhodobacteraceae > JAJEFO01. The sequence continues at coordinate 1,872 of VYCX01000529.1, read as the reverse complement.
GGACCGGGACAGGTTTTCCACAGACTTGCCCACAACCTCGGTCCGTCAGGATTCCGTCGATTCGATTCCGATCCGCTTTCGAATGAAGTTAAGCGCCACCGAGAGCCCATCGGGCGAAATGCCGTGCCCCGTTCCTTCCATCACGTGGCTTGAAACCTCGAATCCCGCAGCCTGCAGCGCTTCCTTCGCCGCTTCAAGCTCGGCAAAGGGAACCACCTCGTCGACGTCCCCGTGAGCAAGCAATGCCGGCGGCCGTGATTTCACCTCGTCGGCGATGCAGCCCGGAAACATCAACCGACCGGAAAACCCCACGATCCCGGCAACGGGATCGACCCGCCTTGGAGCAACATGCAGGCTCATCATCGTGCCTTGGCTGAAGCCGAAGAGCACCAAGCGACCAGGGTCGAGGCCTTCGTCCGCCAGAAGCTTGTCAATGAGGGCATCAAGCAGCTTTGCGGATCGAACCAGCTCTTCGACCATCGCGGCTTCGGTCGACCCGTCGAGCCACGGGATGGGAAACCACTGATAGCCCATCGGATTTGCCACTGATGGTGTCGGAGCGTCGACGGCCGCGAAGACGTTTTCTGGCAGCATCGGCGCAACGTGCTCCCCGATTCCGAGCAAATCCGCTCCGTCCGCTCCGTATCCGTGAAGGAACAGCACGAGCGAGCTGTCCTTGCCGGAAGCGCTGCCGTGGCGCTTGCAACTCAATTCGCTCATCGGATTCCTTCCCTTTGCTTCGCGGCCCGGTAATAGGCCCAGAGCAGCCGCGCGGCGACACCGCGCCAAGGCGACCATGCCTCCGCCATCTGCCGCAGTTCACGTTCCGTGGGCCTTTCCGGTTTCTCGAACAGGATTCGCGCCGCTTCCTGAAGCGCAAGGTCTCCGGGCGCAAAGACGTCGGCACGGCCCAACGAGAACATCGCGTAGATCTCGGCCGTCCAACGCCCGATTCCAGGCACCTGGACCAACGTTTCGATGACCTCCTCCGTCGGCTGGCCCCTCAACTGGCTGAAGCGGATGCCCGACGCTGCAAGTTCACGCGCGTAGCGCATTTTCTGGCGCGACAGGCCGCACGCCCTGAGTTCGTCATCGCTGGCGGCAACTATCTTGCGCGGGCCTGTCAGCCCGGCGGACTTCAGTCGCCCCCAGATCGCGTCGGCCGCCGCCACGGAAACCTGCTGGCTGACGATGGCGTCAAGGAGCGGCGCGAATCCGTCCTTCCGCCGTCGAAGCGGCAGCGGCCCGGTTATGGCCAAGGCCATGCGAAAGCGCGGCTCGCGCGCTGAGAGGTAGTCGGCCCCTTCGGCAACGCAAGCAGGGGTCTCGATGATGCGGCCAATTCTCTCTGACACGATGTCCTCCCGAACGGCGCGCGGACGGTAGATGCAGGAACGACAAAACGGAAGCCCCGACCTTGCCGACGTTGATGGAACGGAGTACCGGGCTTGCATGCCAGAGACATCTGTCTTTTCCACGGCGCGAAGGAACCTGACGGTCCTGGTGATCGCCCAAGGCTATCTCGGTTCACAGATGCCGATGATGTTCATCGTGTCGGCTCTTGCCGGACAGTCGCTTGCACCGAATGCCTGCCTTGCAACGCTGCCAATCTCGCTGATTGTCCTGGGATCGATGCTGGCAGCCACGCCGCTGTCGAGCATCATGCAACGGCACGGCCGCATGCTCGGATTCATCATCGGGGCGACGGGCGGCGCCATTGGCGCGGCACTGTCAGCCTGGGGCCTTGCCACGGGAAGCTTCGCGCTTTTCCTGATCGGTTCGGCATTCGCCGGCATGTACATGTCGTCACAGGGCTTCTTCCGATTCGCGGCGGCCGACACGGCTTCCGAGGCATTTCGCCCGAAGGCGATC
>VYCX01000486.1 GCA_009843725.1 Boseongicola sp. SB0675_bin_26 | reverse complement strand
ACATGCGGCCGCGCCATCCGCGCAAGCGGCACGATCTCGCCGGGACGGTTCATCCCGATCTCGATCACCGCGAACTCTGAACCGGACGGCATGCGGGCCAAGGTCAGCGGAACGCCCCAATGGTTGTTGAAACTCGCCTCCGAGGCGTGAGTTCTTCCCTGTCTCCCCAGTACATGCCGAAGCATTTCCTTTGTTGACGTCTTGCCCGCCGAACCGGTTACCGCAATCACCTTCGCCCTGGTTCGTGAGCGTGACGCCGCAGCAAGCCGTTCCAGTCCTGCCTGCACGTCGTCGCAGATCAGAAGAGACGCGTCCTGCGCAACGCCTTCCGGAATCCGCGAAACCAGTGCCGCCGCCGCACCCTTGCGGAAGGCCTCGGCGACAAAGTCATGACCGTCACGCCTGTCACGCAATGCGACAAACAGGTCTCCCGGCACGAGCGTTCGCGTGTCGATCGAGATGCCGGACGCCTCCCATGCGGAGCCGCTTGAAGACCCACCCACCGCAGCCAAGGCCGTCCTGGAGGTCCAAAGCGCGCTCACAGGCCCTTGCCGTCGAGCACGGCCACGGCCATGCTCACCTGCTCCACGTCATCGAATGGCAGCACCGTGTCGCCCACGATCTGCCCGGTCTCGTGGCCCTTGCCCGCGACGAGGAGCGTATCGCCTGCACCAAGCGCGTCGACCGCACGCAGGATCGCCTCCGCCCGGTCGCCAACTTCGGCGACGTCGGAGGAGCGGTCCCGCGCGCCCGCAAGGATTTCGGCCCTTATCAGATCGGGATCCTCGCTTCGCGGATTGTCATCGGTGACGAACACGACGTCTGCATGATCCGCTGCAGCGCGTCCCATCAGCGGGCGCTTTGCCCTGTCCCGATCACCCCCTGCACCAAACACGACGACCAGCCGTCCAAGCACGTGGGGACGAAGCGCACGCAGGGCCGTGGCCAGCGCTTCCGGCGTGTGCGCGAAGTCGACAAAGACGGTCGCGCCGCTCTCGCGCCGGGCCGCAAACTGCATTCGTCCCCGCACGGGCTGCAAGGCATGCATTGAATCGAATGTCTCTTCCGGATCCGCGCCGGTTGATATGCAGAGGCAGGCTGCCAGCAACGCATTCTCGGCCTGGAAGCCGCCGATGAGTCCCAGCCTCACCTGGTGGATGCGTCCGGCCCATTCAAAGCGCAGTTCCTGACCCGTCGCATCGTACCTCTGCCCCACGATCTGCAGCGCGACACTGCTGCTGCGTCCAACCGTCAGCAGATCCTGACCGTGCGCTTCCGCCACGTCGACCAGGCGCACGCCCCAGGGATTGTCGACATTGACGACGGCCGTCCCGTCCTCCGGCAGCACGCGCGAGAACAGCCCTGCCTTTGCCGCGAAGTAATCTTCGAGATCGGCGTGATAGTCCAGGTGATCCTGGCCGAGATTGGTGAAGGCCGCCGACCTGAGGCGCACGCCGTCAACCCTTCGCTGCGCGAGGCCATGGCTGGAGGCTTCCATCGCCACGTGGGTGATGCCCTCCTTGGCGATCCGTGCCAGCACGCCGTGCAACTCGATCGGGTCTGGCGTCGTATGCGCCAGCGGTGCGGTACAGGCCCCCTCGATTCCGGTCGTCCCGACATTGACCGCCTCGGCACCCATCTCGCTCCAGAGCTGCCGGGTAAAGCTCGCAACGCTTGTCTTCCCGTTCGTCCCGGTTATCGCGACCTGAACTTCCGGCTGCGCCTCGAACCAGAGCGCGGCCGCAAGAGCCAAGGCCTCGCGCGGTTCCTCGACGACAACAAGCGGCACCTTGCCGGAAGCCAAGGCGCCGCCTGCAATCGAGGCGCCTTCGCGGTCGGTCAGAACGGCGCCAGCCTTGTTCCGCACCGCCTGACCTGCGTGATTCGCACCGTGCTCCCTGGCTCCCGGAAGTGCCGCGAACAGGAAGCCTTCGCGGACCTCCCTGCTGTCAGCGGCCAGGCCGGATATCCGGACTTCAGCAGCGTTCCTTGCGGTCAGCCCGAGCGCAGCCAAGCTTCTGGATCTTGCCTGGGTCTGCATCGACACGGCCCCTGATCAGAACTGCGCCAACCTTACACCCTGCCCGCCGGGGCTTTCAATGTCTGGCGCAAGTCCCAGAATGGGCGCGGCACGGCGAATGATCTCCGCGGCCACGGGAACTGCCGTCCAGCCTGCCGTTCGCCGAGGCTCCGGACCGCTGGTTTCGACCGGCTCATCGAGAACGACAACCAGCACGTACCTCGGATCATCGGCCGGAAAGACGCCCGCGAACGTGGCAATGACCTTGTCGTCGTGATAGCCGCCCCCGGGCTTCGGCTTGTCCGCAGTCCCGGTCTTGCCCGCGACGCGATATCCGGCGACCTCCGCCTGCCGCGCCGTGCCTCGTGTCACGACCTGTCGAAGGATTTCCCGCATGTGCCTCGACGTCTCAGCGCTCACGACCCGCTCGCCTGTGGCCTCCGCACCCTTGACGAGTGTCGGCACCACTTTCATGCCTCCGTTCAGAATCGATGCATATGCCGCAGCAAGATGCAGCGGCGAGACCGAAATCCCATGGCCGTAAGATACCGTGATCGTATGGATTCCCGACCAGTTCCTGGGCACGAGCGGCCGTGCGGTTCGCGCCTCGACCAGTTCGAGCGGCACCGGCGAGAACAGGCCGAGACGTTCAAGAAACTCCCTTTGCCGTTCCTCCCCGATCATCGTGGCGATCCGGGCGGTTCCGATGTTCGAGGACTTGACCACCACGTCCTCGACGCTCAGGGTCGGCCCGTAGTTTCGAAAGTCATTGATCGAATGCCTGCCCCACCTTAGCGGGCCCCTGGTATCGATCAGGGTGTCGCGGGCGACGAGCCGCTCATCGAGGCCTTGGGCCGCCGCAAAGATCTTGAAGGTCGAGCCCAGCTCATAGACTCCCTGCGCGGCCCGGTTGAAGAGCGGATTGTCAGACGGCTTGCCAGCCGCCACATGCGACGGCCTGTCGTTCGGGTCGAAGTCGGGAAGGCTGACGAGGCTCAGGATCTCGCCGTTTCGGGCATCCATCAGGACGGCGGTCGCGCCCTTGGCATTCAGTACGCGCATCCCGCCTTCAAGCACGTGCTCGACCGCGGCCTGAACGGTCAAGTCCAGCGACAGGATCAGCGGCACGTCGCCGCGTCCGGGATCGCGCAATTCGTCGTCAAGCGCTCTTTCGACGCCGGCAACGCCGACGAGTTCGGCTGCGCTCACGCCCTCGCGGCCAAAGCTTGCCCCGCCCAGCACGTGCGCGGCAAGCCGTCCGTTCGGATACAGCCGCATCTCCCTCGGCCCGAACAGGAGGCCGGGTTCGCCAATGTCCTGGACCGCATCCTGCTGCTCGGGACTGATCCGGCGCTTGATCCAGAGGAACTTTCTCGGCCCCGTGAACTGCCGGCGCAAGCGTTCCTCGTCGAGACCCGGAAAGATCCGCGCCAGCTTTCGCGCGGCAGCTTCCGGACTTACGAGGTGCTGCGGCTGGGCGTAGACGGAATGGGTCGACAGGTTGGTCGCGAGAATGCGTCCGTTCCGGTCGGTGATGTCCGCGCGCGCGGCAACGATCTGGGTGCCGCTCACCGCCGCCTTCGGCTCGGCCGGATCCGATGTGGCCAGAACCGCCATTTTTGCGCCGACGGTCGCGAACGCGGCCAGGAACACCAGTCCCAGCGCCAGGAGGCGGCCCTCCGCGCGTTCGCGCAGACCGTCGCGGCCAGCCTCGTGGCGCGCCGCGAGGTTGTCGCGCTCGATCTCGTCCGGATTCTCGCCGGTCTGGCGCGCCGCAAGGATCCGGGCCAACGGACGAAGCGGAATTCTGGTCATTCGTCGTCTCCTTCAAGCGAGACCGCCAGCGCAGGTGCCGCCGGGTACGGAATCTGGTCGATTCGCCGGAAGTTTCCGGGGCCAAGTTCCAGAAGCTGCAACCGGTCGAAGTTCTGGGTCGCCAGGTCTTCCAGCCGCTCCGGCTTGTTCAGGTAGGCCCACTCGGCACGCAACATCGACGCGCGCCCCCGCAGGTTCGCGATTTCCGCGTGCAACCCGTCCACGTCCTTCAATCGCGCCTGGGTCTCGTAGTTCTGACGATACGCCCAGACCGCAAGCGCCATGACCGCTGTCGCGGTGACAAGGTAGAACAGCGTCTTCACGGCAATATCCCCCTGGGCAGTCCCAGCCGCGACCGGTCCGCGGGACCGGCCGCCGCAGCCGTGCGCCGACCGAGCCGCAGCCTTGCGGACCGCGCGCGCGGATTCCGTGCCACCTCCGCCACGGACGGAAAGACCGCCTTGTTCCGGGAAACGAAGCGCGGTTCCCGCACCGGACCTTCCGGCTGGTGCCGGCTTGCACGATCCCCTCGTCCAGAGCGTTCCCGGAAGAATCGTTTCACGACCCGGTCCTCAAGCGAATGGAAACTCACCACGGCAAGCCAGCCGCCGGGGCCAAGGGCCCGTTCGGCAGCCTCCAGCCCGGCTGCCAATTGCGTGAATTCGTCATTCACCGCGATCCTTAGGGCCTGGAACGTGCGTGTTGCCGGGTGGCTTGCGCCCGGCTTCTGCCGCGGAAGGACAGCCTCGATGGTCTGCGCGAGCGCACGTGTCGTCTCGATCGGCGCGTCCTTCCGCCGGCTGACGATGGCGCGTGCTATCGGGCGCGCGGCCCGTTCCTCTCCATAGTGAAAGAGGATGTCTGCGAGCGCCGTTTCGCTCGCATCGCCGACGATGTCGGCCGCGCTCCTGCCAGATCCGCTCATTCGCATGTCCAGGGGGCCGTCCACCAGGAACGAGAAACCTCGCTCTGCCTGATCGAGCTGCATGGAAGACACGCCCAGATCCAGGACCACGCCGTCCAGTTCCAGTTTCGCATGACGATCCAGCTCGGAAAACGTCCCTTCGACGAGATCCAGCCGGCTGCCATAGGCCTCGGCCCAGTCCGCAGCCATCTCAAACACGTTCGGATCGCGATCCACTGCAATCACCCGGTCCGCGCCGGCATCGAGCAGGCCCCGGGAATGCCCCCCCGCGCCGAAGGTTCCGTCGAGCCAGACGCCGCGCACGGGCGCGCACATGGTCAGGATGGCGTCGATGAGAACGGGGACATGCGGCGGCTCGGCGACCTCGCGGGCGGCGGCAGACATCGCCTAGCCGCCTTCACCGTCTTCCAGAAGGGTCCAGATGTCAGCGCCTTCCGGCATCGTGTCGAGCAGCTCGTCTATCGGGGCCTCCGAAGCCATGTAGGTTTCGGGCTTCCAGATCTGGAACGTGTCCCCCATCGCCACGAAGTAGGCCTTGTCCTCGATGCCAATTTTCTGGCGCTGCTTGAGAGGAAGCACGATACGTCCCGTCTCGTCGACCGACGCGGACAGTGACTGGCCGTTGAAGAGACGCTCCAAGGCACGACGCTTGCGAGACCCGCGGGGCATCCGGCTGATCCGCTCGTCCACCTCGTTCGCCGCGTCGACCGTAAAGCACTCCAGGAAATCCCGTCGGCTGTCGCCGTACACGATGACGAATTCGGGCATCTTGCCCTCTGACCAGTTCGGATCGCCGTCGCGCAGCACGGCGCGATAGCTGGCAGGGATCGAGACCCGCCCCTTGGTGTCCACCTTCTGGACGCCCTCGCCTCTGAATCTCCGAACCACTGTCCCGCAGGCCTCCTGTTCCGGTCCCTCGCACGGAGAACGGCGGATCGGATTGCTGCCAGAGTATCCGATCCGCCGCCCTCGTCCCGTTCCCGGGAAGGTCCAGCTGCGCGCGCCACCTGGGGGGATGTCTGCTCGCCCGCGCGCCGGATCTTTCGTGTCGGATGAGGGGAGCCTGTATGAAACCTCTTGCCTCGTTTCCGGGATCGTATCGTCCCGATTTCCGCCCCGCTCTTTCCGGTATTGAGGATACTACATGGGAAAGCGTGGAATGCAAGCATGTTTTTTCAAAAGTTGCGGCGATTCAAGCCTGACTTTGCCATCTTTGATCTAAATATTGTTGTTTTGAGTCACATTATTGCATTTAGCCGCAACATGTAGTCCCTAAAATATTCCCATGATTTCCCAAGAATCTTCAAAAAGGCATTTGACCCCGGCCGAATCAGTCTCGCCTCCGGCATGCGATTCCAGCATGGTGCATGCTCAGGACCTTGCCCGCGAACCCGGCGCATCGAGCATCAGCAGGGGTGTCGCGGCGGGCAAGTTTCGCGCATGTCCGCGCCCAGGCGTCCGTTCCCGGTCCGTCGTTCAGAACGACCGGGACTTGTAGGCTGCGAGCGCACGAGCGCGGCCCTCCGCCAGGTCCACCACCGGCTCGGGATAGGCATCCGTCGGCGACAGCCCCCAGCTCTTCGGAACGGCATCGAAGTAAGACAGGGCGGTCGCCGACGGGGCTGCCTCGCCTTCCGCGATCCAGCGCCGCACATAGGCGCCGTCCCCGTCGAATCTCCTCTGCTGGGCATCCGGATTGAACACCCGGAAGTAAGGTGCCGCATCCGGCCCGCTTCCCGCCGTCCACTGCCATCCCATGGCATTCGAGGCGGGGTCCCAGTCGGTCAGGCAGTCCTCAAACCAGCGCCGCCCGACCCGCCAATGCGTCATCAGGTGCTTGGTCAGGAAGCTCGCGACGATCATGCGGGCACGGTTGTGCATGTATCCGGTGACGTAGAGTTCCCGCATCGCGGCATCGACAATGCGCACGCCCGTTCGCCCCTGCCGCCACGCGCGCACTTCGGTCGTGCCGTCATCCTCGGACCAGGGAAACCGGTCCCACCCCTCCCGCCAGTTGCGGTCCAGAATCCATGGCGTGTGCCAGGCAAGGTGATACGCAAACTCGCGCCATGCGAGTTCCTTCAGGAAGGGAACCGCTCCCTGTCCGCCTTCCCGGGCCGGCCGCGCCGCTGCGTGCCAGCACGTGGCAGGGCTGATCTCGCCCCATGCAAGGTGTTCCGAAAGACGGGATGTTGCCGACTCCGCCAGATAGTCCCGTCGCTCGCCGTAATTCTCCATCCTTTCTTCGGCGAAGGACTCCAGCCGGTCCCAGGCGGCGTCCTCGCCAATCGTCACGTGCCGGTCAACCACGGACACACCTCGCCGCATCGGCCGCGCAAGGCCCCAGTCCGCGACATCTGCGCTCGCCGGCCAGGCGGCAGGCGCGGGCAGCCGCCCTGGACGGGGCAACGGGGATGCCACGTCGATGCCTTCGACGGCCCGCCAAAACGCCGCGTAGACCTGGAAGTGCGTTCCGGCCCTGGTCTGGACCGACCACGGTTCGAACAGGACGTTTCCCGCAACGCTTGCTCCGTCAATGCCCGCTTCCTCCAGCGCGACCATCACGGCGTCGTCGCGCGCGGCCTGCGGCGCATCGTAGGCCCTGTTCCAGCGGACCGCCCTGGCGCCGGTCCTGGCCGCCACGTCCAGCAGCACTTCCGTCGCAGGCCCGCGACGACAGATCAGCCGCGAGCCCGCGGCATTCAGCGACTTCGCAAATGATTCGACACCCAATCCGAAACGCCAGAGAGGTGCCGCGCCGTAGGCTTCGAAAACTTCATCCAGGACGAAGACCGGAATCACCGGGCCTCCTGCCTCCACGGCGGCCGCAAGCGCGGGATTGTCGGAAAGACGCAGGTCCTTCCTGACCCACCAGATCACCGGATCACGCATATGTCCTCCGTCAGAATTCACGCAATCTCCGAAAACACCCCAAAATGGCCGCGGAGGCAATCCA
>VYCX01000118.1 GCA_009843725.1 Boseongicola sp. SB0675_bin_26 | reverse complement strand
GCTGAAGCCGAACGGGGAGTCGCTCTTCTCCGAATTCATGCCCGCCTGAACGCGACTTGGGCGGTCCGGTGACGGGCCGCCCAAGCTTCCAGAGCATGTTCGAGTGGCTCCAGCTCCCGAATTTCAAGACCGCCCTGATGCGGTCCGACTTGCAGTGGGGCCGTTCCGTGAGAAAGGGTTCCGCATCCGGTGTCGTAGCCGGTGAGCGATCAGGCCGCGATTCGGCCTCAAGATCGTCAAATTCCTAAATCAGGTTCTTCTCGCGAAATTCCGCAATGTCCCTGGCGGAATAACCTGCGGCCTGCAGTACTTCGACTGTATCGCGACCCATGGGAGGGCATGCTCGCGCCGTGTTGTCGTCACCGGTGCTAATCGGGGAACGCAACATCCGGAACCCCTCGCCGCCATCGAGCGCCAATGTCTCGATCTTTTCCTCCGCCTCCAGGCTGGAGTCCTGAAGCGCGGTGAGGGGGGTGCGTATCGGTGCAACCGGCACATGCCCCCGAAGCTTGCGCAACCACTGATCGCTCGATTTGACCGAAAATGCCTCGTCCAGGATGACCGTGAGTTCGTCGCGCCGGCTGAGCCGGTCAGCAAAGGTTGCAAACTGAGGGTCCCGTGCAAGGTCCGGGCGCCCGACAGCTTCACACAGCTCCGGCCAGAATTTCTCCTTGTTGCACATCACGTATATCCAGCCGTCCGACGTGCGGTAGAGTTGGCAGGGCACAAGCGAGACATGGGCCGAGCGCGGCACGCGCAAGGGATCATAGCCTGAGTTCAGCGCCCAGGTGTTGAGATAGCTGAGATTGTAGAGAGCGGTGTCGTAGAGGTTCACGTCGATGTCCCTACCCTTGCCAGTCGACCGTGCGGACAGGACCCCGGCCACGAGACCCAGCGCCATGTAGGTCCCTGCCATGAAGTCCACGACGGACATCCCCACTCGGGTTGGAGGTGCTTCGGGCTCGCCTGTGAGGTGGAAGTAGCCGGTCTCGGCCTGCATGAGGTAGTCATAGCCGGGCCAGTCGCGTCTCGGACCCTCGCGGCCATAGCCCGAGCAGTGAGCGCAGACGATGGCGGCGTTTGTCGATTTCAGGGCATCGTATGTCAGGCCGAGCTTTTCCGGGACGTCTCCACGAAGGTTGTTCGCCACGGCGTCCGTGGAGGCGACCAGTCGCCTGAAGATCTGTTGCGCTTCGGACCGGCCAAGGTCGAGCGTCAGGCTCTTCTTGTTCCGGTTGATTGACTGAAAGAAAAGGCTGCTGTCATCGCCTTTGGCACCTTCGACGAAGTAGGGGCCGAGAGCGCGCGCGTAGTCGCCGCCGGATTGACGGTTTTCGATCTTGATCACTTCTGCGCCGAGGTCGGCGAGGTGCTGGGTGCCGAACGGTCCGGCCCCGTATTGCTCGATGGCGAGCACGCGTATCCCTTCGAGTGGCAGCCCCATGTCACCTCATCCGTTTGCAAACCGGTCTTCGCGCAGTGCGCACAGTCCCCAAAGTGCTATGCAGGAAGCTTGAAGCCCTCCCATCCAAGATCAACAGTCGCCTTCCGGCCCGTCGACTACGCCGTCATACCTGTTGCCGGTGACTTGGTGAATGTCGAATTTGCGGGCGGGAGATGATCCTTGACGCAAGAGACAACTGCGTGCATGGCTGCATCGGGCACGCTGGCTGTTGGTTTCCGCCTGACACCCGGGCGTCTGCAGGAACTGGTCTTGTGCTGCGGGCCCGTCAGCCTCCTGCGACGAAGTCTGGCGTCTCCCTGCGCGGACGTCTTCGGATCCCTCCCCAATCAACCGCTACGATCCCTGGCGTCCCGACGTTGCCCGGTTGCAATTCATGCTCTGCGTCATGCCAGCAGGTCTTCGGTCAGCACAAATTGCGCAAGTGACTAATGTGCCCGGCAACTTCGTAGGGCAATTCAGGTCTCAATGATTGACGGCAATCCAGGCGCGGACAACGACCTTGGAATGTTCAGGCCTCAATGACTGGAGCGTGCCGATCAGGACTCTCCGGTTCAGCCAGGCCAAGGGGCCGTCAGCGACTTTCGCGGTCAGGGCGGACATCGCGTAGCCTTCCGGTCGGCGGCTTGGATCCACGATGACGCGGTTGCGTACCGTGATGACTTGCCTGGCATCCGTTCGCATCTCGTAGAGTGCGTCGAGTTCCTTGGCGCCGTCCGGCCGCAAGAGTTGGCGGTCGGCGCTTCCGGAAAGAACCTGTCCGGACAATCCGTGGGAATCGGGGCCGTCGTAGAGCCGACCGCCCGTGATCGGCACGAGGAAGCGATGACCCAGCGCGGACGCGCCCAAGTCATGGCTTGGACCGACGTCGACAATCGCGGTCCAAAGCAACCTGGCGGTTCGGTTTCCTGTGGGCACGGGACCGGGCCGGAACGGCAACGTCGGCATTTGCCGCGCACCTGAGGACGTGACCGAGCGTTCCTCGTGAATTCTGGCTTTTTGGAGCGTGCGAAGAAAAAAACATTCCAAGTCGAGGTAAAGGTTGCGAAAGCAGCTAGCTATTGCTAAATGACATATTTGTCAACTAAAACTATAGTGAATGACAAATATGGCAGTTAAAAAGATCAGGTCTCTGAGCGCACAGCGCGCAATAGTCTCGCTCGGTCGCAACATCAAGACAGCGCGCACGAAACGGCGGATTCCAGTCAGGGAGTTCGCCGAACGGATCGGCGTGTCAGAGCGGACAGTCATCCGGCTCGAAAAGGGCGATGAGGGCGTCAGCCTCGGCACGCTTTGCATGGCCTGCTTGGTTCTTGGCGAGCTCGATCTGATTTCAGGCTTTCTCGATCCGGCTGCGGACGATACTGGGTTACTGATCGACCAGCAAAAATTGCCCAAACGCATCGACCGAAGTCGTGGCGCATCATCGGCAGGGCCGAAGAAAGAAAAGCCCTCACATGGTGATGCCGATGATGATCGTCATGGTGATGATCGTGATGATAACGATGACAATGATGATGGAGTCGCGTTCTGATGCCCGAAGCCATCGTCGCATTGGGGGACGCCAAACGGGTTGTAGGACGTCTTCGGTTCGAAGCGGAGGGCGGTCGCCAGCATTCTCAGTTCGAATATGCCCAAAGTTGGCTGGCAGCAGAGGACCGGTTTGCGCTGGCACCTGGTCTGCCCTTGTGGCCGGGAGGGCACTATGCATCAGCGCGAGACGGCAAACGCGATGCGCTTTCGGGCTGTTTTGCCGATGCCGCGCCGGATTCCTGGGGCCGGGCTCTGTTGACCCGGGTGCTTGGCGGTGGATTGACCGAATTCGACTATCTCGTTTTGTCTGACGACCGGACACGCCACGGAGCTTTGAGGTTTCTGAACGAGGAGATGGAGCCTCTATCAGCGCTGCCCCCACCGGTGCCGCGGTTGGTCGATCTCGAGGCCTTGCGGGCTATCGCCCAAAGATTTGAGCGGGACCCAGGGACGGCAGAAGCGGCAGCGCGGGATCTTGCTGGTGTCGCTGGCTCACTCGGTGGCGCCCGCCCAAAGGCCAGTGTTGAGGGCGATGGCGCTCTCTGGATTGCGAAGTTCACCTCCCAACAGGATACGCGGCCCGTCGAACGGGTAGAGGTTGCCACGTTGCAACTTGCGCAGCGTTGCGGATTGCGCGTCTCGGAAGCAACGCTTGAACTTGCACAGAGCGAATGGCCGGTCGCCCTGATCAAGCGTTTTGACAGGCGCGGGTCCCAGCGTATTCCCTTTATCTCGGCCCGCACGGCGCTGGACTGGACTGGCGATGCGCCAGGGTCATATTCAGATATCGCCGATGTCATTCGGCAAATCTCATCACGACCCAGCGATGATCTGCGCGAACTTTGGCGACGGATCGTGTTTACGATCCTGATCACCAACACCGATGATCATTTGAAAAACCATGGGTTCATTTATGCGGGCGGCGACCGGTGGCGCTTGTCGCCGGCCTTTGACATCAATCCCTCAACCCAGCGGCAGCGGCGGTTGGAAACAGCAATATTGCGTGACGGCGGTTTCGATGCATCGATTGAGCTCGCCCTGGACGGGGCCGTGTTTTTTGATATTGGCGAGGACGAAGCGCGCTCGCTGGCTTCGGAACTGGCAGTGACGATCAAGGGCCATTGGGCGCGGCTTTTTCAGGACAATGGGGTATCGGTGCATGATCTCGAAAGTTACCGCGCGGCCTTTGAACATGAGGCCGCGGAAACCGCGGAGGGGCTTGCACGTTAGGGCAGGTCGTGGTGGGGGTTCCAATCGACCGCAGTGAGGCCTGTCTCAACGCGGCTGCGAATTCTTTCCCGGGTCCTAGTCCATTATAGGCCTTTTGCGTCGCGCGAGGAAATCGCTAACTTCGCCACGAGTTTGTTGGTGATTGGGTTGCGCACCGAGAACGTAACTCCGGTCTTGGTGGATTTGAGGTTCAAGGAGGCGATCTCTTCGGCATGGGCCGCGATTGCATCGGGATCGACATAGAGACCGCATTGCTTACTGAAGGCAGCGTAGCCTGCGACGATTGTGCTTTCGATTTGAAATCCAGGCATATCGTATTTGATGACTTCTTCAGCATCTGGCAATGCATGAGATAGTTGATCACGCAACTCGCCCAACAAGGTGCGAAACTGCGCCGGAGCCGCTTCAATGTAAGCGTCATGGTCATTTATCGTCGGCATGCTGAAACAATGGGTGTCGGGATGTCCAAAATCAACCAAACCGGCGCGAATTCTCTTGCTAAATCCGCGGATTTGGCGAGCGCATCGCGCCTATGGCGCTTGCGATCGAGGCGCCCTCGCCACTCTATGGGAAAAAGGATGCGACCGATGGTCAGCCACTAGGTCGAATGTCGACATCCAACCCGACGGCTTCGTAAGCCGAAGCCAGCGAGACGGTCGACCCGTTGCGGCCAGCAAATTCTGTTCGAACTTCGGTGCCTTCGAGCCCATCGATTTCGATCGCAAGCGACCGGTATCGGCTGCCCAGCCAGCGGGTCTCGCCGGCGATGGTGTCGCGCAGCCCGCCCTGGAGGTCGACACACAGCTGGAAGGAGCCGATCCCACGGTCATCGACAACAATCCTGATGGCGCCGGTGTCCAGACGGGAATGACAGATGAAGGTGATGGGAGCCTCGTCGATCTTGCTTTCGATTTGGGGACGGGTCGATTTACCGGATCGAAACCGTTGCTTGCGACCGGAAAATACCTGGCGGTTCTCCCACGGAGCGTGGCCGTCCCTTGGTTGGGCTCCGGCGCGATTAGAGAGGTGAATGCGGAAATCAATTCGCCCTTGCGGCCGCTCGGTTTCCTGTGGCACGGGACCGCGCTGGGACGGCAACGTCGGCACTTGCCGCGCACCTGAGGGCGTGACCGGGCGTTGTCCGTGAATTCTGGCTTTTGGAGCGGGCGATGAGATTCGAACTCACGACCCTTACCTTGGCAAGGTAATGCTCTACCCCTGAGCTACGCCCGCGCTCCGTTTGATGGAACGGGGATATTGACATCGAATGGCTTCTGCAAGCAGAAACCGCCAATCAACCGAGGCAGAAAGCAGGGTAGGCTCGCATGCGCCGCCATGTCCGGACTTGATCAATGCCGTGAGCCACCATGCATCTTGGTTGCGAAGGGATGGATCCGAACGCCGTGCGGCGTGAAGCCGGTTCCGCCAATGCATGCCGTGTCCGCGTTATGCGCCTAGCGCCTCGAGAATTATCCCGCGCAGCTTGTCAGCAACAACATTCGGCCTGTGACGGGTCATCGAAACGTGCCCAAGCCCCTCAAGTTCGTGGAACACGCCTTTCGGGGCGAGGTCGGCGACCACCTTGCACATGGACGGCGCGGTCTGCACGTCCTCGGAAAAGCTGATGACATGCATCGGAACCGGGCATGTCTTCAGGGCTTCGCGACAGTCGAAGTCGAGACAGGCTTGCCATTGGTCGATCAAGTCCTGCGGATCACGGTCCGCGAAACGGATTGTGTAGGCCTCCCTGACTTCCGCCCAGAGCTCCGGGTCGTGAAGCGCCTTCGCGGGGAAGGCGTAGGGAGCGTAGTGCGGCGCGAGGAAATATTCCGGCAGGGACACGCCGTCCTTGCGGAGGTCGATCTCCGCCTGCATCCAGTCCCTGGTGAAGCCGTCGATGAAGGCGGCGGTTCCCATGGGAATGGCCAGGCGAACCTTCTCCGGAAAGTCTATCGCTGCTTGCTGGGTCACCAGACCGCCAAGGGAGAGGCCGCAGACGACCGCGCTTCCGCCGCAATGCGCGTCAATCACGGCTGCGCAGTCACGCGCAAAGTCCGCGATCGTCCAGGGGGCCGGTGCCGATGTCGTGCTTCCAGCGCCGCGCGGGTCGTAGGAGATGCAGCGGAAAGCGTCCGAAAGGAGCGCGAACTGCTGGGAATAGCTTTCGGCAGTCGCATCTCCTCCGGGGATGAAGACGACGTCCGGCCCGCGTCCGTCGATGACCACGCGCATGGCGACTTCATCATTCGCAAAGTGATGGAACTCCGCATTCGGGCCGAAATCGGGAAACGCGCCCACCGCCTCCCTCCTCACACGAGATCCCGAGGCACATCCTCGGTCCACTTCCGCTCGGCCACGACTCCGTCGGCGTCACGCGCGACAAGACGGGCTTCGATTCGCCAGCAGTCGCGCAAGGCATACACGCTGACGTCAGTCCTTGTTTCGGCCATCCAGTCATCGCGCGAATAGGATTGACACCAGTGGCAGGTGCCGATCGCGGAATTTGGATCGTCGGGATGGATTTCAAAGCGCTCGTTGCTGAAGCGCTTGATCTCAAGACCGGTGTGCACGTGAGTTTCTGTTCCGATGCTGCTGCGACGCGAATTTATCTCGACGCCTGTGCCCAGGTCGACATGGCGGCGCCGATCGTAGAAGCCTCGGGCATGCTGCCTGATCGTGGCTGGGCTGGCGCCTTCCGGTGAGGGAAAGGGGGCCAGTTCGTTGTCGGAGTCTCGACCCGGGCGAACCGGAAGATCAAGCCTGGCGCTGCCGGGCTCGATCGTGAGAGTCGCCTTCTCGTTTGCCGGCCAGATCACCGGCAAGTACGCGGTGGACAGCGCAAGACGAAGCCGCTGCCCTTTGTCGACACGCTGCCCGCAGGCGTTGAGCTGGATCTTGACGGCTTGCGGTTCCGTCAACGGCATCCGCTCGGGTCTTGAATGGCTTGCCCTGTGGGTCAGGTTCAGGACGCCGTAGCTGACAAGGGTCGCGCGGCCATCCTCGCCCACGGCGGACAGGACGGCCGCGACATTCGCCTGACGTGTGTCGCAGGCGACCCTTGCGTGAAAGAGCGGAAAGCCAAGGAGATCGAACCCTTCTTCAAGAACTTCTGTCTCGAAGATCGTCATAAGGCCAGTCTCGCCGTTCTGGTCCAATGGACCGTCGGGAACAGCTCCGTACCCGCACCATACGCCTGCGGTCCATCCGGCAGTCTCCGGAGAGGAGAGCGTGATGGCGGCCTTCGATGGCTTGTCCGTCAGCCCGTTCTCTCCGGGATAAAGGGACAGCACTTCCACGCCGCCGGCATTCCACCCGGGTTCCGCCACCCATCGGCCAGGCCGGTCTTCGTGGCGCGGCGACGGCGCGCCAGGAAAGTTGACCCAGGCACGGAGATCCGGTTCGTCCATGATGCCGGTTTCGATGCCCTTGAGATGCTGGTCCCACCAGCGAAGACATTCCTGCAGGCAGTAGTGTCCCATTAATAGTCGAATAGATTCAACTGCTTACCAGGGCCGTCCGG
>VYCX01000051.1 GCA_009843725.1 Boseongicola sp. SB0675_bin_26 | reverse complement strand
TCGTCCCGACGTTCACGTGCGGCTTCGTGCGGTCAAACTTTTCCTTCGCCATGGTGGCCTCCTTCTCGTGTGGGGGCAGACGTCGCGCTGCCCTCCGGTTATGCGTATTTCGCCTGGATCTCTTCCGAGATGTTCTGCGGCACCGCTTCGTAGTGGTCGAAATGCATCGTGAACTGGGCACGTCCAGACGACATGGACCGCAGGTTGTTGATGTAGCCGAACATGTTCGCCAACGGCACAAACGCTTCGATGACAATGGCATTGCCACGTGACTGCTGCCCCGAAACCTGCCCGCGACGGCTCGTCAGGTCGCCGATGATGCCGCCGGTATACTCCTCGGGCGTGACGACCTCGACCTTCATGATCGGCTCAAGGAGCTTCGCGCCCGCCTTCCTGAGACCTTCCCGCATTCCCATCCGTGCGGCGATCTCGAAAGCCAGAACGGACGAATCGACGTCGTGGTACTTGCCGTCCACCAGGGCCACCTTGAAGTCGATGACCGGGAACCCGGCCAGAGGCCCGGAATCCATGACCGACTGGACGCCCTTCTCGACGCCCGGAACGTATTCCTTCGGAACCGCGCCGCCGACAATGCGGCTCTCGAACGCATACCCTTCGCCCGGCTTCGTCGGCGTGATGACGAGCTTGATCTCCGCGAACTGTCCGGCTCCACCCGACTGCTTCTTGTGCGTATAGGCGTGCTCGACTTCCTGCGAGATCGTCTCACGGTAGGCCACCTGCGGCGCACCGATGTTCGCCTCGACCTTGAACTCGCGCTTCAAGCGGTCGATCAGGATGTCGAGATGCAGCTCTCCCATGCCCTTCATGATCGTCTGGCCTGACTCGATGTCGGTCTCGACACGGAAGGACGGATCCTCGGCCGCCAGGCGCCCCAGGCCCTGGCTCATCCTTTCCTGGTCGTTCTTCGTCTTCGGTTCGACCGCGATCTCGATCACCGGGTCGGGGAACATCATGGTTTCCAGCACAACCTGCTTGTTCGCGTCGCAAAGCGTGTCGCCCGTCGTGGTTTCCTTGAGACCCGCCAAGGCGATGATGTCACCCGCGAACGCTTCATCTATTTCTTCCCGGTCGTTCGAGTGCATCATCATCATCCGACCGATGCGCTCCTTCTTGCCCTTGGTCGAATTGGCAACGCTGTCACCCTTCCTGATCACGCCGGAATAGATGCGCGTGAAGGTCAGGGATCCGACGAAGGCGTCGTTCATGATCTTGAACGCAAGGCCGGAGAAGGGCTGCGAGTCGTCGGCGGTGCGCTCGATGTTCCGTGTTTCGGACTCGTCGCCGGGCGTGAAACCCGTGTATGCGGGCACGTCAAGGGGACCTGGCAGGTAGTCGATCACCGCGTTCAGCAGCGGCTGAATGCCCTTGTTCTTGAACGCCGATCCCGCGAGCACCGGAACGAAGTCAAGCGACAGGGTGCCCTTCCGGATCAGCTTCCGCAGGGTGCCGGCATCCGGCTCTTCGCCTTCAAGGTAGGCCATCATCGCGTCGTCATCCTGCTCGACGGCAAGCTCTATCATCTTCGAGCGCCACTCGTCGGCGGCCGCCTGAAGCTCGCTGCGCACCGCCTGGCGGGTCCAGGTCGCGCCCAGGTCGTCGCCCTTCCAGGTCCACTCTTCCATCGTGATGAGGTCTACAATGCCCTCGAACTTGCCCTCTGCACCGATCGGGATCTGGACCGGCATGGGCTTCGCCCCGGTGCGGTCCTCTATCATGCGGACGCAGGTCAGGAAGTCGGCGCCGATCTTGTCCATCTTGTTCACGAAGACGACCCTCGGCACGCTGTAGCGGTCGGCCTGACGCCACACGGTTTCGGTCTGCGGCTCCACACCCGCATTTGCGTCCAGAACGCAGACTGCGCCGTCCAGGACGGCAAGCGAACGCTCGACCTCGATCGTGAAGTCGACGTGTCCGGGCGTGTCGATGATGTTGAGTCGATGCTTCTCGGTCTGCGCATCGGTTCCGGATTCGGTGCGTTCCCAGAACGTGGTCGTGGCAGCCGACGTGATGGTGATCCCGCGCTCCTGCTCTTGCTCCATCCAGTCCATCGTCGCAGCGCCGTCGTGGACCTCGCCGATCTTGTGGGACTTGCCGGTGTAGTAGAGGATGCGCTCCGTGCACGTGGTCTTGCCGGCATCGATGTGGGCCATGATGCCGAAATTGCGATAGCGCTCGAGCGGATATTCGCGGGCCATCTGCCTGCTCCCTGAAATGGTTTACCAGCGGTAGTGGCTGAACGCCTTGTTGGCATCGGCCATCTTGTGGGTGTCTTCGCGCTTCTTCACGGCAGCGCCGCGACCGTTGACGGCATCGGCCAGTTCGCCTGCCAGGCGTTCTTCCATCGTGTTCTCGTTGCGGCCGCGGGCCGCCGAAATGAGCCACCGTATCGCCAGCGCCTCGCGACGCTCGGTACGAACCTCCACCGGCACCTGGTAGGTCGCGCCGCCGACACGTCGGGAGCGGACCTCGACCGACGGCTTGATGTTCTCAAGCGCCTCGTGAAAGACCTCGACCGGCGCCTTCTTCAGGCGGTTCTCGACCCTGTCAAATGCGCTGTAGACTATGCGTTCTGCAACGGACTTCTTGCCGTCCACCATGAGGCTGTTCATGAACTTGGTCAGAACAACGTCACCAAACTTGGCGTCGGGCAGGACTTCGCGCTTCTCTGCTGCGTGTCGGCGGGACATGTTGCCTTCCTCTGTCTATTTGCCTGAGTCCGGCGACGGCACGAATTCGCATCCTGGCATCGGCGCACCGTTGAAGCGCGTCAGCGACGCCCGTGCCGAAGGGCCATGTGCCGTCAGGCGGGTCATTTCGGGCGCTTGGCCCCATACTTGGAGCGGCGCTGCTTCCGGTCCTTGACGCCCTGCGTATCCAGCACGCCACGAAGGATGTGGTACCGAACGCCAGGCAAGTCCTTCACGCGACCGCCACGGATCAGGACAACACTGTGTTCCTGAAGGTTGTGGGCTTCGCCAGGGATGTAGCTGATCACTTCGTGGCCATTGGTCAGCCGCACCTTGGCGACCTTCCGCATGGCCGAGTTCGGCTTCTTCGGAGTCGTCGTGTAGACACGCGTGCAAACGCCCCGCTTCTGCGGACACTGCTCGAGATGCAGCGACTTCGAGCGTTTGACTTTAGGCTGCCGTGGCTTCCGGATCAGCTGCTGGATCGTGGGCATTGCGTCGTATCCCGTCTTTCGTTTCTTCCGGCGCTCACGCCCCGGTTCACCTTCAAGTCAGCGTTTCTTGTGACCAAGAAACGCCTAAGACCGCGAAGCTCCCGGTCTTTCGAGAACCTGCGGCGGGCTTCCAGAGGATCGAGGCGAACATGCCCGGATCGTGACCACTTCCGTTCTGTTGAAGCCGGCACGCCAAGGGCGGCGCCGACCAAGTAGCGCGGCGTATAGAGCGACTCAATTTGCCTGTCAACAGGGGCAATGAGCGGAATTGCCGCAACCGCGGCCAAGCGTCGGCAGCCGTTCATGGTCTTCGGCCTCGCGCACAGCCCCTGCTCGAGTTCCAAGGAGGCTGCCTGAAGAGTGGCGGCCCCGCTCTCGTGCCCGATCAGCCTGCGCCCTCGGCCGCGTTCACAAGGTCCGATTCGGCCAGTTCGCCTGCAAAGTCCTCGGGCGCCGCGAGCGCCGCCGCCGCTTCCGCCTGGGCCTGGGCCTCCTGGATGAGCTTGAGGTCACGCTCAGCCGCGATGCGCCGGGCGCGCTGCGTTGCGCCACCGGTCCCGGCCGGGATCAGCCTGCCGACGATCACGTTCTCCTTCAGCCCGACCAGCTTGTCGCGCTTGCCCTGCACCGACGCCTCGGTCAGAACCCGCGTCGTCTCCTGGAACGAAGCCGCAGAGATGAACGAGCGAGTCTGAAGGGACGCCTTCGTGATGCCAAGCAGTATCGGTTCGCCGCTTGCGGGACGCCGGCCCTCGGCCCTTGCCTTCTCGTTTGCCGCATCCAGCTCGCCCTTGTCGACATGCTCGCCCTTCAGAAGGGTCGTCTCGCCGGAATCCTGGACCTCCCATTTCTGGAGCATCTGACGAACAATGACTTCGATGTGCTTGTCGTTGATCCTGACTCCCTGAAGCCGGTAGACGTCCTGCACTTCGTTGATCATGTAGCCCGCGAGCGCTTCGACTCCCAGAATTGACAGGATGTCATGGGGCGCCGGATTGCCGTCCATGATGTAGTCACCCTTCTGGACAAAGTCACCTTCCGCCACCGGAATGTGCTTGCCCTTCGGCAACATGTACTCGACCGGCTCAAGACTCTCGTCGACGGGTTCGATCGAGACCCGACGCTTGTTCTTGTAGTCGCGTCCGAACTTCACGTACCCGTCGACTTCGGCGATGATCGCATGGTCCTTCGGGCGCCGTGCCTCGAAGAGCTCCGCCACCCTGGGCAGGCCGCCGGTGATGTCCTTCGTCTTGGCGCCCTCGCGCGGAATGCGCGCCACGACATCGCCGGCCCTTATCGCAGACCCGTCCTCGACCGAAAGAACGGCGTCAACCGACATCGGATAGGTGATTTCGTTGCCCTGGCTGTTCTTCACCGGCTCGCCGCCCTTGTCGACGATCAGGATTTCGGGCTTGAGATCGCTGCCTTTCGGCGCGGCGCGCCAATCGGTCACGATCTTCTGCGTCATGCCGGTCGCGTCGTCGGTCTCCTCCCGCATGGACACGCCCGTGACAAGATCCACCAGCTTTGCCGTGCCAGCCTTCTCGGCAATGATCGGCAGGGTGTACGGATCCCATTCGAACAGCTTGTCGCCGCGATTGACGCTTTCTCCATTCTTGGGGAAAACCCTGGTGCCGTAGCCCAGCTTATGCTTCAGGCGCTCGTTCCCGTTCCTGTCGAGAACGGCCAGTTCCATGTTGCGTCCGATGACGATCTGCTCGCCGGCGGAATTCATGATGATGCTTGCGTTCCTGAACTCGACCTCGCCGTCAGCGGAAGACTCGGTGAACGACTGCTGGCCACCCTGCGCAATGCCGCCGATGTGGAACGTCCGCATCGTGAGCTGCGTGCCGGGCTCGCCGATCGACTGCGCGGCGATGATGCCGACAGCCTCGCCGATATTGACGAGCGTGCCGCGTGCCAGGTCGCGGCCATAGCACATGGCGCAAACACCGTCTTCCGCCTCGCAGGTCAGCGGCGAGCGGATGCGCACCGACTGGATTGCCGCGGCTTCAATGGAATCCGCAGCCCTCTCGTCGATCAGTTCCCCCTTCTTCGCCACCGTCTCGTCAGTCCCCGGAACAACGACATCCTCGGCCGCAACGCGACCAAGCACGCGTTCGGAAATCGACGCCACGATCTCCCCTTCGCTGACCGCCGCCTCCGCCGTGATCGCCGCGTCGGTGCCGCAATCCTGCATCCGGACGATGCAGTCCTGCGCCACGTCCACGAGACGCCGCGTGAGGTAGCCGGAATTCGCCGTCTTGAGCGCGGTATCGGCAAGCCCCTTCCGGGCGCCGTGGGTGGAGTTGAAGTACTCGAGCACCGTCAGGCCTTCCTTGAAGTTCGAGATGATCGGCGTCTCGATGATTTCGCCGGACGGCTTCGCCATCAGGCCGCGCATGCCGCCCAACTGCTTCATCTGGGCCGGAGAGCCGCGGGCGCCCGAGTGCGACATCATGTAGACCGAGTTGGGTTCCATTTCGGCTCCCGTGTCGTCCTTTCGCATCGCGGAGATGTCGTCCATCATGGCGTTCGCCACGTCGTCCGAGCATTTCGACCATGCGTCGACGACCTTGTTGTACTTTTCGCCCTGAGTGATCAGGCCATCCATGTACTGCTGCTCGAATTCCTTCACCTGTTCACGGATGGATTCGACGATGTTCCATTTTGCGTCCGGGATGGCCATGTCGTCCTTGCCGAACGAGATGCCGGCCCTGAATGCCTCGCGGAAGCCCATCGTCATGATCTGGTCGCAGAAGATGACGCTCTCCTTCTGGCCACAGTACCGGTAGACGGTGTCGATGACGTGCTGCACCTCCTTCTTCCGCAGAAGCTGGTTCACCAGGTCGAACGGCGCCTTCGCGTTCAGCGGCAGGAGTGCGCCCAGCTTGACCCGGCCGGGCGTGGTCTCGTAGCGCTTGAACACCTCAAGCCCGTCCTGGTCGATCTGCTTGATCCGGGCCGTGATCTTCGCATGAAGATGCACTTCGCCCGCGTCGAGCGCATGCTCCACTTCGTCCGCATCGGCAAAGACCATGCCTTCGCCCTGCATCCCCTCGCGCTCCATCGAGATGTAGTAGAGGCCAAGGATCATGTCCTGGGACGGCACGATGATCGGCGCGCCGTTGGCGGGCGACAGCACGTTGTTGGTCGACATCATCAGGACACGTGCTTCCAGCTGGGCCTCGAGCGACAAAGGCACGTGAACGGCCATCTGGTCGCCGTCGAAGTCGGCATTGAAGGCCGAGCAGACGAGCGGATGAAGCTGAATCGCCTTGCCTTCGATCAGGATCGGCTCGAAAGCCTGGATCCCAAGCCGGTGAAGCGTCGGAGCACGGTTCAGAAGCACGGGATGCTCGCGAATGACCTCGTCGAGAATGTCCCAGACCTCGGGCCGTTCCTTCTCGACAAGCTTCTTCGCCTGCTTGACGGTCGAGGACAGGCCCTTCGCCTCAAGCCGGGAATAGATGAACGGCTTGAAGAGCTCGAGCGCCATCTTCTTCGGCAACCCGCATTGATGCAGCTTCAGTTCGGGACCGGTCACGATGACCGAACGTCCCGAGAAGTCGACGCGCTTGCCGAGCAGGTTCTGACGGAAACGGCCCTGCTTTCCCTTCAGCATGTCGGACAGCGACTTCAGCGGTCGCCTGTTGGCACCGGTGATCACCCGGCCCCGGCGTCCGTTGTCAAACAGCGCATCGACCGATTCCTGCAGCATGCGCTTTTCGTTGCGGACGATGATGTCCGGCGCACGAAGCTCGATCAGCCGCTTCAGACGGTTGTTCCGGTTGATGACGCGGCGGTAGAGATCGTTCAGGTCCGACGTGGCGAACCGGCCTCCATCAAGGGGAACAAGCGGACGGAGTTCCGGAGGAATGACCGGGATGACGGTCAGAACCATCCATTCGGGCCGGTTGCCGGACTCGATGAAACTCTCGATGATCTTCAGCCGCTTGATGATCTTCTTCGGCTTGAGCTCCCCTGTGGCCTCGGCGAGCTCGGCTCGGAGGCTCTCTGCCTCGGCTTCGAGGTCGATGGCCGCGAGCATCTCGCGGATGGCCTCGGCGCCGATGTTCGCGGTGAAGGCATCGATCCCGTTCAGGTCCTGAGCCTCGAGGTACTCCTCTTCCGAAAGCAGCTGACCGTATTGCAGGTCGGTCAGGCCGGGTTCGATCACGACATAGTTCTCGAAGTAGAGGATGCGCTCGAGGTCGCGAAGCGTCATGTCGAGCATGAGGCCGATGCGGGAAGGCAGCGACTTGAGGAACCAGATGTGGGCAACGGGAGCCGCCAGCTCGATATGGCCCATCCGTTCGCGCCTGACCTTCTGCAACGTCACCTCGACACCGCATTTCTCGCAGACCACCCCGCGGTACTTCATCCGCTTGTACTTGCCGCACAGGCACTCGTAGTCCTTGATGGGCCCGAAGATGCGGGCGCAGAACAGGCCGTCGCGTTCGGGCTTGAAGGTCCGGTAGTTGATGGTCTCGGGCTTCTTGATTTCGCCGTAGGACCACGAAAGAATCCGCTCGGGGGACGCCAATGAGATCCGAATCTCGTCGAAGGTCTGAGGCGTGGCGAGCGGGCTAAA
>VYCX01000339.1 GCA_009843725.1 Boseongicola sp. SB0675_bin_26 | reverse complement strand
GGACCCGGAAGCGACTGGACCTGCGAGCATCATCATAAAGGACCCTGACGGAAATCCGATCCTCATCGACCAGTTCTTTCCGAAGCCGGGCAGTTGATCGCTATCCGGGACCGCGGTTTGGCTCCAGGGTCATTGACACTTCCTGCTTGGCGGCCATCGGGGTCGGGATGGTGGAAACACCGTCGTCGCGGAAGGCGTCCCAAGCGTCGTGAGCCGCTTGAATCCTGATTCAGACTCGAGAGAAGTTTCCAGGCAGTTGACCGAGGCGCGCGACGCTTCCCGTCCTTCTCGCTTCCATGTCCGGGCAATGACGCGCTTGCACTCGGCAATGCCACCGACGCCGAAGCCAATGGCTTCGCTCGAGAGAGGCTCGCATGCCCAGCCGCTTGCCTGGCCAACTGCTTGAATGCAGGAGTGATCCTGTCCACAAGGATTCCCGCTGCAAATGCAGGTGCAGACATTGTTCCGAAACTCTCCTCGTCAGCCCGAGCTTTGCCGTGTGCCGGTTGAGGTCTCGTTCGCGTGCCTATTGCCGAGCCGCGCCGAAGGCGCCGACGACGTCAGATTGCTCGAAGATCCCCGAGACTACGACGTGGCCGGCACCGTGGAAGCCGCCCTGGATGCGGGTGCCGGATTGGCCGGTGCTGGAGGTTCCGTCCGGGTCGACCGCAAGATTGGCGAATATCAGCGCCTCGACAGGGTATGCCGTCCCGCGATCGATGTTCTTGATGCCGCTGAACGCGGCATCGAGCCTGCCGACATCCATGTCGTAGTTCAGGGCCCCCGTTCCGACGAGCCGGTCGCCTTGAGCGTCCCCGGCAACTGGTGTTCCTACCATGATGCCGAGCCACGTAGCGGATCCAGTCAGCGAGCGCTCGGCAAGGTCTCCCGGTGCGAACGCTTGCACGGAATTGGTCTCGATCCCTTCGCAAAAAACGTGCGGACGATGTTGAGCGCGAATGCGCCATGCTCCATCCAGGCACCGAACGAGGTCCCGTCCAAGCCCATGTGTCGGGTGCTTTCCGAGATCAGGGCAATGCCGTGCACCGACCCGATGGCTTCGGCAGCATCACCTGGCGTCGCCGCGACCGTGTCGAGGTTGCTCGTCTCGGCCTCGCCAGTCACGGGGTTGAGCAACTCGCACTGAGGCCCGGAGCATTCCGCCACTATCCGAAATCTGTGGGCTCCTTCCGCAGACATGGCGTCCACGTGTGTGGTTGAGACGACCAGGGAATCTGCGCGCGCAGTGATCTGCTGCTGACGTTGCTGCTGCGCCGTCCCCGTCTCGGACGGCGCAGACAGGCAAGTGAGCTCCCTGATGTCTTCGGGGCCGAGCGGCGACCGAACGCCAGAATTGCCGCAGGCTGCAAGGGAGAGGACCGTTGCAGCGGCCAAGCCGCAAATGGCAGGGAATCTCATGTCTAACTCTTCTGAAATGGCGACCGCATGCGAGCCAAAGCGGCACTTCGGGCAAACCATGCCAATCCTGGCTTAATCCGTCCGGCACCGAATTGTCCGGCAAGGGTCATTGGCGACGAACAGCGATTCCAGTGCAGTTTTCGGCACGATGTCCACTCACGCCTCTCCGAAGGCTCGTGAGGCGATGCATCGCATGACGGGCGGGAAGTGCCGGACATTGCGTCCGGAAGATCGTCTGGCTTGCCAATTCCGGGTGTCGGCGGTGTCGCGCCGCGCCAAATGTCGGACGGCGAAGAATGTCGCCTGATCGACGTGGACACGAGCTTCGCCAGCCAGACATGCGCAGCTTGTTGGATCTATGCCGAGGCCGCCAACTGGCGGGCTGGCGGCCGTTTCGGACACGTGACTTGTGGCCGCCTTGCCGGTCGGGCCGGCCTGAACGCAGTGACCGACGTATGTCGTCCGGAATTGATGGCGCCACGGCATGGCCAATTCTGGCATGCAAGGCCTTGGTTGACCAATTGCCGTCAATGAGCCGGTTTCACCAACCCTTTGTGCTGATTGCTCAACCTTGGGGCGCAAGGGCCGCCAACGCAACGACGGCGACCATGGCTGCCGCCATTCCCGCATTGATGCCCCGCTGCCACCTGTCGGGCAGCTTCATCCGCTGAACCATCACCCCAGCGCACAGCCACGCGACATGAATTGCAGTCCACAATACATTAAGAATAAATAACTTTATTCCGATCTCGAAAAGAGGATATTCGGCCATGAACGCAAATCCGGAGAACAAAGTCGTGTTCACGACATAGGCCTTCGGGTTGACCGCCTGAAGCAAGATGCCGCCCCGGATACCGGGCGGGCTCGGCTGCTCGATGAATGCAATTCTCGTCCCGGCAAAGGCGATACGGGAGGCCAGCCACAGCAGATAGGCCGCCGACGCCATGGTCAGGACCACTCGGATCCCGGGCTCGGCAAGCACCAGTGCCGCCAATCCGCTGATCACCGCAAGGCACACGAGGTTCGTGCCGACGAAGAGCCCCGCCAAGTACCGCACGCCATGGGCGTATCCGAATGCCGACCCGACGCCCGCGAGAGACAGGACACCGGGACCGGGCGTTATGATCAGGAAAAAGACAGCCAGAACGAAACTTGCCATGGCCGCTCATTGCCCCGGGATTCTCGGGGAGCGCAAGGCATCATTTGCTGCAGGAAGGCATGCGCGTCTCATTGGCACTGCGAGACGCGTCGAGGCTACTCGAGCGCCTTTATGTAATGTGCGATGGCCAGGCGGTCCTCGGGCGAAAGCCTGCCTATGGTTGCGACGACCTCGGCCATATCGCCGCCTGCACTGTCAAAGTCCGGGGTGAATCCGGTTTCAAGGTAGTAGGCAATGTCGTCCGCGCTCCAGTCCAGAGCGCTTGGCACCAGCCCGGGAATGCGTCCCTTTCCGGCGGGATGTGGCGCACCCTCCATCCAAGCCGAAGCAAGGCTGCCTCCCAGAAAGTTCCTTGGCGTATGGCACTCGGCGCAATGGCCCAATGCTTCCACCAGGTACCGTCCGCGTTTCAGTTCGGGCGTTTCTGCAGGCCGCACCCAAGCCGGTTTCAGGAACAGGAATTTCCAGGCTCCAATCGAGGCGCGGACATTGAATGGAAAGGCTAGGTCGTGCCGCTGGCTTGCCAAGGGCAATGCTGGCACCGTTTGCATGAACGCCCAAAGATCGGCCACGTCTTGGTCATTCATTCGTGCATAGGACGCATATGGAAACGCCGGGTAATAGTGGCGGCCCTCGGGCGATGTGCCATGGAGCAGGGCTGAGGCGAATTCTGTCATTGTCCAGTCACCAATGCCGTGGGTTGGATCAGACGAGATGTTGGGTGCGATGAAGGTGCCGAACTGCGTCGCGAAACGGCGACCTCCGGGCAGCGCCAGGTCGTCGTCGGTCGTTTCTGCCTTGTGGCACGAAGCGCATCCTCCTGCCCAGAACACCACTTCGCCCCGCATCGCATCGCCTTGGAGCGATGCAAACCGTGCCGGACTGACGACTGCAGGACGAGTCAGCCAGAGCGCCGCCGCAATGCCGAGCACTGCAAGCACGGACAACCACGTCATGGCACGCTTCATGGCTGTTCAACCTGCGCTGGCAGGCTGCCCTCGTCGTCGTCAGTTTCAGCGCTGACGATAATTCCTGTGGCAGGCGCTGCAAGCGCCGCCGACACCGCGAATTGCGTCGCGCAACGTGTCTTGACCCTCTCCAGCCGCTGCCGCGAGCTGGCCAGCCGCCTCGATCAGTTGAAGGCCAATGTCTCCGAAACGCGACCCGCCCTCCCAGATCGAGGGCAGGGCCCTGGTCTCGTTGCCCAATTCCGCCGTTGAAGTGCCTGGAGCCCAATAGGCGTCCTGATGCATCATCGCGAGCGTCAAGAGATTGTTCGCAGTCGCTTGGGCCGCGTCCGCATCGTAGCCGATTTCACCCTTCGCCATGGCCCCAATCAGGTCGAGGTTGAACGCATAGAGCTTCATGTGCGCCTGCCTGGCATTGGCGGCCGGATTGCCGCCATGTCCGCCCGCATGGGCGAACGTCGCTCCCGCCAATGTCAGTGCGGCAACCATGCGAGCGAAGCCCTTAGAGAAGTTCATCTGCATCTCCTTGAACATGCAAGGACCGTTGTGCCTCGCATGTTACCTGAAGACTCCAGGAATGCCACCGCTCTTGGGCAATGGGCGAAACTGCGGGCGTGTGTTCGCCCACTGCCGATTACAACCCTTCCGCCATCTCGTTGCCAGCCTTGCCTTCCGAATCCGCAAGGCGAACACGCCCAATATAGGGCAGGTTCCTGTTTCTCTGCGCGTAGTCGATTCCGTAGCCGACCACGAATTCGTCGGGAATCTCAAACCCGGTCCACGTGGCGCAAATGTCGACTTCGCGACGCGACGGCTTGTCCAGAAGCGCGATCGTTTCGAGCCTTCTCGGGTTGCGCGCCTGCAGGAATCTCACGACGTGGCTCAGCGTGTATCCCGTGTCCACGATGTCCTCGACAACGAGAACGTCCTCGCCCTCGATTTCGCCCCGGAGATCCTTGAGGATTCGCACCTCGTGGCTCGAAACCATCTCGTTCCCGTAGGAGGAGACTTCGAGGAAGTCGACTTCGACATTCATGTCAAGCTCGCGCACGAGATCGGCAATGAGCACGAAGGATCCGCGCAAGAGTCCGACCATTATCAGCTTGTCTGTATCGCGAAACGTCGCCCGGATGTCCCGGGCGAGTTCCTCGACTCGGGTCGCAATGGCCTTTGCAGAAATCAACTCAACTATCACATACGGTCTTGTCAATGCGTCTCCCCCCTTGACCCCCGTTCCCACTCCCTACACGTAAGGGACAGGACAATTCCAGACCCGAGCACATGCCCTCCCATACCGAAAGCCGTCACGTGCCTTACAGCGCCAGACAGATGTACGACCTTGTTGCGGACGTGGAACGCTATCCGGAGTTCCTGCCTTGGACCACTGCCGCGCGTATCCGGGAGATGCGCCATGAAGACAGCCATGTCGTGATGCTCGCCGACCTGGTGGTCTCCTTCAAGGTCTTCAGCGAGAAGTTTGGCAGCCGGGTCACGCTCTGGCCCGACTCAAACAGGATCAACACCGAGTATCTTGACGGCCCTTTCCGCCGAATGAACTCGGACTGGGAGTTCGTTGACGCAGGGGATGGCGGATCTGATGTGAGCTTCCACGTGGACTTCGAGTTCCGGAACAGGCTTCTGCAGACCACAGCCAAGCTCTTTTTTAATGAAGTGACACAGCGCGTTGTGCAGGCCTTTGAGCGCCGTGCGGCAGATCTATACGGGCGAGACTAGACGAGGGTGCTCAGCGCGCGGCTTCAGCGATTGGCAGTTCCCGCGAGCAAAAATAGATAAGTGGGTTCAAACCATTGCACAAATTTCATGATTTTAATATGCAGACGTCATCGTTAACTTGTTGATTTGGAATGTTTCAGGAGAGCATCTGCCCGGAAGCTGCAGAATTGCCCGATGACAGATTTCCAGTTTGAGCCACTTGCAAGTGATCTCCGTCAAGGCATGGACGACGGTCAACCCTGTTCGACACATCGTGGACCTGGCATGCAATCAGGCTGTCGCTGGGCGTCTGCTTGACTGAAGGTGCGAGGGATCCTTGACGGTCAAGTCCTGCGCGCGGCCTTTTCGTCGACTCCCGAAATGCCTTCGCGCCCTTCCAGAACCTTCAACACCTCATCTAGCTCGATTTCGCGCGTCGCCAGCATTACCAGCAGATGATAGAGAACGTCCGCCGCCTCGGCCGCGAGCTTGTCGCGGTCGCCCCGTACCGCTTCGATGACGGCTTCAACGGCTTCTTCGCCAAATTTTTTGGCAGCCCTCTCCGGACCGGCCGCAAGAAGTTGCGCAGTCCAGGAACTCTTCGGGTCAGCTGCCCTCTTCTCAGAGATGGTCCGGGCGAGTCGCTCCAGAATGTCAGTCATCTGATTTTCGCGCTGCAAGCCCCTGCGGTCGGGCCTGGGCGGAAAGCGCGCTCCCATTGTTGACGCCACAAAGCGGGCGTGGCGGATTGGCGTTGGTATCGCATCGAACTCTCCGGTGGAAAGCGTCGGTGCGGCTCGCGGAAGCGTCTTGCGAAGGCTCGCCGGCTAAGCGCGAACCTGACGAGGGTCTGGAAGACTCTCCCGGTCCGGCAAGTGTCGCGGATGATGGTTTCAGAGGCGGAAACAGGGTCTTGCGGGACGGTCGGCAATTCGCCCCCTGTTCCTTCGGTGCCGGGCTTGCATCGTGCATTCGGGCCCTCCAGGTCCGCCGAAAGTTCTCGCCGCTGAGGACGCGAAAGACGTCAAGTGAGCCTCACTGAAACGCCTTGCACCGACATGTGCGCCTTTGCTTCGGCAATTGAAAACTCTCCAAAGTGGAAAATCGACGCGGCCAATACAGCATTGGCCCCGCCCTCCGTCACGCCTTCAACCAGATGATCCAGCGCGCCGACGCCGCCGGACGCGATCACGGGAACTGACACGGCGTCCGCAATCGTTCGGGTCAGCGGGATGTCAAATCCCGCACGAGTCCCGTCCCGGTCCATGGAGGTGAGCAGGATCTCGCCTGCACCTTTCGCTTCGACAGCTTGCGCAAACTCCACGGCGTCGATTCCGGTCGCGCGTCGCCCGCCATGCGTGAAGATCTCCCACTTGCCCGATCCCGTTGACTTTGCGTCGATCGCGACAACTATGCACTGCGAGCCAAACCTTTCCGCCGCGCGTGCCACTACGTCGGGATCTGCCACTGCCGCCGAATTGAAGGAGACCTTGTCCGCTCCGGCCAGCAAGAGGGCGCGGACATCCTCGACCGTTCGGACGCCACCACCCACCGTCAAGGGCATGAAGCAGTGTTCGGCGGTTCGCGTCGCGAGATCATGCATCGTGCCGCGGTTTTCGTGCGTTGCATGAATGTCGAGAAAGCAAAGTTCGTCAGCCCCGGCCGCATCGTAGGCGATTGCTGCCTCGACCGGATCTCCGGCGTCGACGAGATCGACGAAATTCACGCCCTTCACAACGCGGCCGTCGGCCACGTCCAGGCACGGTATGACTCGGGTCTTCAGCACGTGAGGTCTATCGGCATTCCCGTCCAAAGGGGCAAGATGAATCTGCAAGCTGATTGCGCGTGAACAGCGAGAAGCGCCTTTCCTTTCCACGGTCTCAGGACCGTGGAGGCCGCCATCGGCACGCGCCGTCAGCTTTCGTCGCTCGTACGCCAGACAGTGCCTGGGAACTCCCAGGATTCCTGGCGGCGCTGTTGCTCACTGGGAAAGTGCCCGAGCAACATCCATGGCAAAGTAGGTCAGAACGCCTGCGCATCCGGCCCGCTTGAAGGCAGCAAGGCTCTCCATCATGGCCCGGTCGCCATCGACCCATCCGTTTTCGGCGGCAGCCTTGATCATCGCGTATTCGCCCGAAACCTGGTAGGCGAAGACAGGCGCACCGAAGGCGTCCGATGCTCGGCGGCAGATGTCGAGATACGGCAATCCCGGCTTGACCATCACCATGTCCGCTCCCTCGGCAAGGTCGCGTTCGATGAGGCGCAAAGCCTCGTCCGAGTTGCCAGCGTCGAGCTGATAGGTCCTCTTGTCACCAACAAGCAATCCGGAAGCTCCAACTGCGTCGCGAAAGGGACCGTAGAAGGCGCTCGCATACTTTGCCGAATAACTCAGGATGCACGTGTTCTTGTGGCCGGCGGCCTCCAGTGCCCGCCGCATTGCCCCGATCCGCCCGTCCATCATGTCGGACGGACCAAGTATGTCGGCTCCGGCCTCGGCCTGCGCAACCGCCATCCGGACGAGGGCGTCCACGCTCTCGTCGT
>VYCX01000195.1 GCA_009843725.1 Boseongicola sp. SB0675_bin_26 | reverse complement strand
CGGGCCCTTGGATCAGGTTCATCTTCGGGCTGCCGATGAAGCCCGCCACGAAGGTATTGCGCGGGCGCTGGTAGAGTTCGAGCGGTGAGCCGACCTGCTCGATCACGCCCGCCTGCAGCACCACGATCTTGTCGGCCATGGTCATGGCTTCGACCTGGTCGTGCGTAACGTAGATCATCGTCGTCTTGAGGCGCTTGTGCAGCTCGGAAATCTCCAGTCGCATGCCCACGCGAAGGGCGGCGTCGAGGTTGGAGAGCGGTTCGTCAAACAGGAAGGCGGCCGGTTCGCGTACGATCGCGCGACCGATGGCGACGCGCTGGCGCTGGCCACCCGAAAGCTGGCCGGGGCGCCGATCAAGGTAGTCGGTGAGGTTAAGAACCTCTGCCGCCTGAGCCACGCTCTTGTCCTGCGCGGCCTTGTCAAGACCGGCCATGCGCAGGGGGAACGCGATGTTCTTGCGCACGGACATGTGCGGATAGAGCGCGTAGCTCTGGAACACCATCGCAAGGCCGCGCTTTGCCGGCACGACTTCGGTTGCATCCTGGCCATCGATCATGACGTGGCCGTCGGTGACGTCCTCGAGTCCGGCGATCAGGCGCAAGAGCGTGGATTTCCCGCAGCCCGACGGGCCGACGAACACGACGAACTCGCCATCTTCGATGGTAAGGTCGAGCGGCGGAATGACCTCGACGCTGCCGAAACTCTTGGACACCTGGTTGAGCTGAATCTGTCCCATGTCCGTTCCCCTTATTTCACCGCGCCGAAGGTCAGGCCGCGGACAAGTTGTTTCTGGCTGAACCAGCCCATGATCAGGATAGGTGCGATGGCCATGGTCGAGGCCGCCGAGAGCTTGGCGTAGAACAGCCCCTCGGGGCTCGAGTAGCTGGCGATGAAGGCCGTGAGCGGGGCCGCTTTGGCCGCGGTAAGGTTAAGCGTCCAGAACGCCTCGTTCCAGGCGAGGATGACGTTCAGGAGCACCGTCGAGGCCATGCCCGGGATCGCCATCGGCGTGAGCACGTAGAGGATCTCTTCGTGCAATGTGGCGCCATCCATCCGCGCCGCTTCCAGGATCTCGCCGGGGATTTCCTTGAAATAGGTGTAGAGCATCCAGACGATGATCGGCAGGTTGATCAGCATCAGTACGACCACAAGCCCGGCGCGGCTGTCGAGAAGTCCAAGCTGGATGAACAGAAGGTAAATCGGGTAAAGCACGCCGACGGCGGGCAGCATCTTCGTCGAGAGCATCCAGAGGAGAATGTCCTTGGTGCGCTTGGAGGGCACAAAGGCCATCGCCCAAGCCGCGGGCACGGCGATGAGAAGGCCCAGA
Organism: Boseongicola sp. SB0675_bin_26; assembly: GCA_009843725.1. Lineage (GTDB taxonomy): Bacteria > Pseudomonadota > Alphaproteobacteria > Rhodobacterales > Rhodobacteraceae > JAJEFO01. The sequence continues at coordinate 6,480 of VYCX01000195.1, read as the reverse complement.
AGGGTCGAACCGAAGGCGAGGATGACCGAGTTGACGAAGTGACGCGAATAATCCGAGCGCTCCTGCACGACCCCGTAGTTTTCCAGAGTCCATGGCGCGGTGAGCACTTCCAGCGGGGCCTTGATCGCATCGCCCTCGGTCTTGAAAGACATGACGATGATCCAGAGGATCGGGAAGAAGATCAGCAGGCCAACCGCCCATGCGGCAATGGAGTTGATCGTCTTTTGGCGGGCAGTGACAGCGCGGGCCATGGTTGTCCCTCCTCACGCGTCCAGATTCTTGCCGACGATGCGCATCAGGAAGATTGCAACGATATTGGCGAGGATGATGGCGTAGACACCACCGGCGGAGCCGAGGCCCACGTTCTGGCTCTCCAGCACGCGCTGGTAGATCAGGTAGGTCAGCGTCTTTGTGCCGAACGAGCCCTGGGTGGTGACGAAAATCTCCGCGAAGATCGACAACAGGAAGATCGTCTGGATCAGGAGCACGACGGTGATCGCGCGACTCAGGTGCGGCAGAACGATGAAGACAAAGCGCTGTGGCCAGCGGGCGCCGTCCATCTCGGCGGCTTCGAGCTGCTCCTGGTCGAGCGACTGAAACGCCGTGAGCAGAATCAGCGTCGCGAATGGCAGCCATTGCCAGGACACGATGAGAATGAGGGAAGGCAGCGATGCCTGCGAGAGCCATTCGATCGGCTCGGCCCCGACACCTCGCCAGACATGGGCAAAGAAACCGTTCACCGGGTCCATGAACATGTTCTTCCAGACCAGCGCCGACACGGTCGGCATGGCGAAAAAGGGAGCGATGACCAGGATGCGGACAACCCCCTGACCCCACATCGGCTGATCAAGCAGGAGAGCGAGGAAAATTCCGAGAATCAACGTGATCACCAGGACACCCCCGACGATGACGAGGGTCGCGTAGACACTTGGCCAGAACGAACTCGACGTCACAAATCGTGCGTAGTTGGCGAACCCCACCCAATCGAGGCCGTTTGCCAGCGAGTCGCCGCGCATCGGCAGGTATTTCTTGAAGGAGAAGTAAAGCGTCATCGTCAGCGGCACGAGCATCCAGCCGAGAAGAAGGACCACTGCTGGAGCCATCATCAACCGGGCTGCGGATCGGGAGTGCTGGGTTGCCATGGACGTACCTCCTCTGATGACAGCCTGACGCGGCTGCCCAGAATGATAACGCAACGGGATCGCTTTGGCAGGTCACAGGGGGCGGCCATGGCCGCCCCCTGAAAGGGAGGATGGCCTAGTAGCCGGCCGCTTCCATTGCGTCGGTGGTCAGCGCTTGCGCCTTGGCCAGCGCCTCTTCCACAGTTTGCTGGCCTGCATAGACAGCCGAGAACTCTTGGCTGACTTCCGTTGCAATGCCGGCAAACTCGGGGATCGCGACAAACTGGATCCCGACGTAGGGCACCGGCTTGACGGTCGGGTTGTTGGGATCCGCCGCGTTGATGGAATCGAGGGTCATCTGCGCAAACGGCACTGCCTGGTATTCCGGATTCTCGTAAAGCGAGGTACGGGCGCCCGGTGGCACGTTGGCCCAGCCTTCGTTCGCCGCGACGAGCTCGATATACCCTTTCGAGGTCGCCCACTCGATGAACTGCTTGGCAGCCGCTTCTTTCTGGGTGCCGGCGGGGATCGCCAGGGCCCAGGCCCAAAGCCAGTTCGAGCGCTTGCCGAGACCGTTGTCAGGCGCCAGCGCAAAGCCGACCTTGTCCGCGACGGTCGAGTCGTCGGGGTTGGTTACGAAGGACGCTGCAACGGTGGCGTCGATCCACATGCCGCACTTGCCCTGCTGGAACAGCGACAGGTTCTCGTTGAAGCCGTTGGTGGCGTAGCCCTGCGGGCCGTAGTCGTTCATCAGGTTGACGAAGAAGGTCAGCGCCGCTTTCCACTCCGGCTGATCGAACTGGGCCCGCCAGTCTTCGTCGAACCAACGCGCGCCGAACGAGTTGGCCGTAACGGTAATGAAGGCGCCGCCTTCGCCCCAGCCGGCCTTGCCGCGCAAGCAGACACCGTTGGTGTCGCTTTCGGGGTCATCCATCGCCGCGGCGGCTTCCCGGATGAATTCCCAGGTCGGTGCAGCGGGCATCTCCAGCCCGGCCTTTTCCATCAGGTCGGTGCGGTACATGATCATGGAGCTCTCGCCGTAGAACGGCGCAGCGTAGAGCGTGCCGTCATGCGAAAGACCGCCGCGCATGGCGGGCAGGATGTCGTCGACATCGTATTCGGCCGAAAGATCGTTCAGCGGCACCAGCCAGCCATTGGCACCCCAGATCGGGGTTTCGTACATGCCGATGGTCATGATGTCGAACTGACCACCCTTGGTCGAAATGTCGGTGGTCACGCGCTGACGCAGCACGTTCTCTTCGAGGGTCACCCATTCGACTTCATGGCCGGTCTTGGCGGTGAAGTCGTTGGTATAACCTTGCATGCGGATCATGTCGCCGTTGTTGACAGTGGCGATGGTTATGGTTTCCGCATGGGCGCTGCCGGCCGCGGTAAGCGACAGTGCAACGGCCGCGCGGAGTGCGTTTTTGAGAAACATTCGAATCCTCCCTAGGGTTAAATCGCAACGCAACACTAGCAAGAATCCAGCGCGTGTCAATAACAATTTTACGCGTGACAAAAATTTATCACGCAGATGCGCGAAGCACGAGACGCGCGGAAAACAGGGTTTCCGTCCGATCGTCGAATCGGCCGCCCGCCTCGATCAATCTGAGCAGGGTTTCGGCACCACAGTCCGACACAAGGTCGTATTCGTGAGCCACGGTGGTCAGGGGCGGGCAGGTGAAGCGCGAATAAGGATGGTCATCGTGGCCGGCCACACGCAGCGCGCAGCCGCTTCCGCGTCCGATGCGCAGCCCCTTTTCGTAACAGGCAGCCAATAGCCCGATGGCAAGGCGGTCGTTGCTGCAAAGGACCGTGTCGGTGGGAAATGAATGCTCTTGCAGCGCGCGCATGCCTCCTTGGTAGCCAATTTCTTCAAGATTCCAGCCTTCGCCTTCCACCTGGACAAGCATCGGCTCCAACCCGTGACCTTCCATTGCTTCGATATAGCATCGGTGGCGCGCGAGCGAGTTCGGGTTGCCCGGGTTCCTCATCTCGAAGAAACACGGCGGCTCCCCGGTCCGGGTAAGGTAGTCAACGCTTTGCGACACGAAGCTCTGATTGTCCGATCCGACAAACGCTTCTCCGATTCCTGCAATGTTTCTGTCCAAAAGGACCGTCGGGACCTCTTCGCAAAACCGGGCAATTTGATCCCGGTCGGAACTCCGGCCGAGCGGAGCCAGAAGCACACCCGACGGACGCAGTGACCTAAGGTCGTTGAGAGCCTCGCTTTCGAGTTTCCGCTCACCGTGCGAACTGAACAGCGTCGCGTGGAAACCGGCTTCGATGCAGCGGCGTTCCAGGGTTCTTGCGATCTCGGCAAACACGGGGTCTGCAAGGTAGGGAACAATGATGCCTACGCTCTTCGTAAGCTGGCGGTTCTGGTTGATCGCGTAGATGTTCGGGCGATAGTCGTACTGTTCCAGAGCGGCCTCAATCCGTTCACGGGTCGACTTGCGGACACTTCCCGGGTCGTGGAAGTATTTCGAAACAGTCGGACGCGAAACGCCGCTCGCCGCTGCGAAATCTTCCATGGTTCTGATAATCGGCTCTCCCAACCTCAAATCTCCTATGTGCGCCGACTCCGGCGAGTTTGCGGCAGATGCGTGCGAACCTTCGACACCGGTGGCGTTAGCCCTCACAAAAAACATGACGCGCGCAAAGCTGTATTTTACAGTACTAGGGTCCGTTGACAATCGGGTTGCGATTCTGGCGGATCGATGCCAGTTCCGGCCCCAATCACCGCCGGAACAGCGGCACAGGCAAGACCTGCAGGTGCCAAGGTGAATGCTGGCAGGGTGGTGCTGACCGATGCGGTGTGGGCGCGGGTCAAGCCCATGCTGCCCGGCAAGGCGATCGATCCCGGCGTCACCGCGCCGGTCAGCCGGCAGTTCCTTGGGGCGGCGGCTGGCGCATTCGCACGGTATCGCCGTGGCGCGGCCTGCCGAAGCGCGTCAGCATCTGGAACAACGTGCTCGAGCGGTTCCGCCGCCGGGCGGATTCAGGCGCCTTCGAACGTGTTTTCAGCGCCCTGTGCCGGATCCAGACCTTGCGATTTTGCTGCCTCTTCAGCCAGAACGCGGAGCCGAAGCCATGTCGGTCGTTCATTTGCACGAGTGAACCGACCATCACGGCAGTCGAGGTCCCGTTGATGAGCGGGAGCGTCGCCGGGCGGCGGTCGCAAGATCTTGCCGTGCAGTTCTTGACTCACGATGCAACTCGCGCCGATGAATTGGTCGCCGCGCTGCAAGCCGCGATGCCGGACCGGCCGAATCATCGCGTTGGAAACAGAAATCAGGACCTGGAGGATCTGGGCCATCACGTGGACAACCCAACCGCGGTCTGAGGCCGGAGGCATCAGCTTCATTCGTGCTGGCACGGGATCCAGGCTGTACCTGGTTCACGGCGTGGGCCTGCGAGCGGAGGCGTGGATGGCGCAAGTCAACAAACTGTCAGCGACGCAGCACTGCCGCGCCTTTGACCTTCCGGGCCACGGTGCCAGTCGCGCCCTGCCGCGCCCCGCGACGCTAGCGCAGTATACGGACTGCATCGCGGCGGCAATCGATGCGCCGGGAGTCGTTGCCGGTCATTCGATGGGTGCGATGATCGCGCTAGACCTGGCAATCCGTCATCCGCATCTGGTCAAGGGCGTCGCCGCGCTGAACGCCATCTATCGCCGCAGTCCAAAGGCTGCGGAGGCAGTGCGGCGTCGCGCGGCGGATCTGTTCGCCACGGAACTGGCCGATCCGGAAACCACGCTGGCGCGCTGGTTTGCCGGTCAGGACACGGCCGAGCGGCGTGCATGCCGGGCATGGCTGGCCGAGGTGTCCGCTGAGCATTACAAGACGGCCTACGAGGTGTTTGCGGCGGAGAATGGGCCTGCAGACGCGGATCTGGCGCGCCTGTCCTGTCCGGCGCTGTTCATGACCGGTGGAGCCGAGCCCAATTCAACGCCGGGAATGAGCGAGGCGATGGCACGGATCGCGCCGAATGGCCGTGCCGTCATCGTTGAGAGGGCCGCACACATGATGCCCATGACACATGCCGGTGACGTGAATGCCGAACTTGCGGACCTTGTCCGGGAGGCGTTCCGATGACGTCTGCCGGCCCCGGCGCCCTGCGCGATGCCTTTGGCGGATTCATGACCGGCGTGACCGTCGTGACGACGCGGAACCCCGGCGGAGCGCCTCTTGGGTTCACGGCCAATTCCTTTTCTTCGGTTTCTCTCGATCCTCCAATGCTCTTGGTCTGCCTCGGTCGTTCGCTGTCTAGCCACGACGCTTTCGCGACCTGCACTCATTTCGCCGTGTCGGTGCTGGCCGAGGGGCAGGAAACCGTGTCGAATGTCTTTGCCAGCTTCAAGGGGGACCGGTTCGCCCGGATCGCCCATGGCTCCGACGCCAACGGAATTCCCGTGATCGACGACGCCGTGTCGCAGTTTTCCTGCCGAAGGACGCAATCCATCCCCGCAGGCGATCACACAATACTTCTGGGACAGATCACCGGGTTCACGCACAGGGACGGGTTGGGGCTGGGTTATGCGAGGGGGCAGTATTTCAGCCTGGGCCTGGAACGCGCCGCGATGGTTGTCGACAGCACCCGCCGGATCGTCGCGGCGGCGCTGGTCGAACGGGACGGCCATATCCTGCTGGAAATGACGCCGGGCGGGATGCGACCTCCACAGTTCGAGTTCGAGGCTCCAGGCAATCTTCGCGCTGCCATGGAGGCACGATTGCCCGGCTCCGTTCGCCTGGGGAGCGCCTATTCCATCTTTGACGACCGACCGACCAACACCCACTACACGTGCTTTCTGGCGCAAGCCACGCAAGACTGCGCGCTGGAGGGGCGGCTTGTCCCGATCGACGACATCACCGGGTTGACCTTCGAGACGCCGGCAATTGCTGCCCTGTGCAAGCGTTTTGCCCTCGAACACAGCACCCGGGACTTCACCCTTTATGTCGGCGACGAGGCGTCCGGCGAGCGGCACGAATTCAAATAGGAGCCTTGACAATGGAGTTCTCGCTGTTTGCCCACATGGAGCGCCTGACCCCTGACCAGTCACATGCCGAGCTGTACGAGGATTTCATTTCGCTGTGCCAAATGGCTGACGAGGGCGGGATGCGGGCGATCTGGACAGGCGAACATCACGGAATGGAGTTCACCATTGCACCCAACCCCTTCCTTTCGATCATGGACCTCGCGCATCGCACCAGGAATGTCCGGTTGGGCACCGGCACCGTCATCGCGCCGTTCTGGCATCCAATCAAGCTGGCCGGCGAGGCTGCCGCGACCGACCTGATGACGGGCGGCAGGCTGGAACTCGGAATCGCCCGCGGCGCCTATTCCTATGAGTACGAGC
>VYCX01000504.1 GCA_009843725.1 Boseongicola sp. SB0675_bin_26 | reverse complement strand
CCGCTGGGCCCTTGATTTCCGAAGGATTCCTGTCTGACCCCCAAATGAAGATCCGGTTAAGGGATCGGAAGCGGGCCTGCTTCAGCTTGGGACAACCGCCCAGCGGGAGCCAAGGTCGCGCAGGCCAGCCGCGATCAGTTCGCGCAAGACGTCCTCGTCCACGGCGTCGAGCCTGCTGATGTACAGGCACGACCGTCCCGTTCTGTGCTTTCCGAGCCGTTTCAGAATGTCTCCCAAATCGGCGTGGCCGGGCATGATGCAGATCGTCAGGCTGGTCTTGCGCGGACTGAATCCCGTGGCCAGGAAATCACCTTCGCGGCCTGACTTGTAGACGTAGTGATAGGACCCGTAGCCGACGATGCTGGCTCCCCACATGACCGGCTCAAAGCCTGTGACCTCCCGGAAGATTTCGTTGAGCCGCAAGGCGTCCGCCCTGCGCCTTTCCGGTTCGACAACGTTCAGGAACGCCATGACGTCGGCGTCGTTCAGCTTGATCTTGTTTTTGGGCATTCCGCCCATCCACTTATCGCGGCAATTCGAAAGGTACACAAGAGACACGCCCATTGGCCTGGATTCCGGACGGAGGCCGGGACTCGCAGAAACGACTCCGCCGGGCGCACGTTCTGCTGTCGACTGGCGAAGGCCAAGGTCATGAATGAACACGCCACCGGACCTGGCCTGCAAAACGGAAGTCCCGAACATGGCCGCTCTGGGCGGGGTTCGATCCGGGTCTCAAGAGCAGTTTCCGCCACTTGGTCCGGGAAAGTCCTTGAAGTCAGCGCACTGCGAGTTGCACCTGCGCGGCGAGGCATTGCAGGTGGGTCTGGGGCGCGGGCTTCGCGGTGCGGGCCGAGGCCCGGTCCGGATCATCGGACGGCAGTTCCGGCAGACTCCGCCCTTCGTGACCCGCAGACCTTGAGCGCGACGTGGCTCTCCTGCCGCGTTGGACCGGCACGGACCGACTTGCGCACATGCCGATCAAGTGAACGCAATGCGGAATCTGCGCAAGTGTGGGCGTTGAGCCTCTTCCCGGCCTGCCGGATCTTCAGGATCGTGCAGGCAAGGCCCAGGATGCCGCGCTTCCATTGCTTCAGCGGGCATCGGGTCGCCTGTGGTGGCCGTGTCACTTTGCCGTCCGGGCGCGGCAGAGCCCAATCACCGGAGAGTATTCGAGATCGGGAAATTGCGCAAAGTACCGCTCCCCGACCTTGTGGGGTTCCAGATTGTCGATGTCATCGTAGCCCAGACTGTTGAGAATGCCTGGCAGGTCGGGAGGAACAAAGCTGGACAGCCAGGGCTCGCCACGTCGCGCGACGAAAGCCGCCGCGCTCGCCAGCAGGGGCTGGGCGTCGTCGGGGACCCACGCAGCCTCTGCAAGATAGTCGAACACCACGGTCGTGCCGGGCGCCGTTTCGCGCGCGATGGAGGCCAGAGTATTCCTGACCGTATCGCGATCGAGATAGTAGGTCACGCCGAACCACGAGATCATCGCGGGACGCGAGAAGTCGAACCCTGCTCTCGCAAGCGCATCCTGCAGGCGTTCCACGTTCAGGTCGGTCTGCACGTAACGGACGGATTCGGGAGCTTCAATTCCGGCAGCGTGCATGCGACGAAACTTGCTGTCCTGCGTGGCCTTCTGATCCAGTTCGTAGAGTTTGAGGCGCTCCATCAGGTCAGGCCGTCGAAACGCGAAGGTGTCGTAACCCGCCCCTATGATGACATACTGGTCCACGCCCTCCGCCATTTCCGCCTCAAGACAGTCCTCGCCGAAACGCGCCCGTGTGTAGATGGCAGGCAGGATGGGGCGCAACTTTCGAAGCAGCCCGTCCTTGACCAGCCACAAGAGAAACCGGCTTGAGAGAATCGTGCGCCAGAGGCGCCCGCACATTGCGTAGGCGTACCGATCCTCGAATACGGGAGCCTTGGCGATCTTTGTGTGATCCGCCCGAGCCGCAGCCACGAGTTCGGCAGTCTTGCTCGGGGTCTTGTTCCCTCGTCCCTGCATGTCTTTCCTCATCAATTCATTGACAAACTTATGCTCCTGCGTTGCGCAGGGCCAGTTCTGATTCAAGGACCAAATCGCCGAGCTTGCGAGGAAGCACGCCTGGTCGGGCTGCGCGAGCTGCGGCAAGGCGGTCCGGGGCGCATCAATGCGACGAAGCCGCCGACCTCAGGACATTGCCACGCCGGGCGCCCACTGAATCAAGTTCCGCCCGTCCCGCGCCTGGCATTCCATGTCAGACCGGCCCTCCTGATCTGCAGTCGATCGCACATGCAGACCCTTCCGTCCTCGGGAAGCTGTTGCCCGGTTGCGACAGGACCCTCGACAGCGATCACGGGCAGATGCTGTCCGGCCCGTTGCTGGCGCGGGCATGGACTACATTCGCTGCACCCGGTACAGAATGAGTCACAGCAAAGAAAACATGGGGTGCACGATGTCTATTGCCTTCAATCGCCGGGGATTCCTTGCGGCAACGGCCAGCTTTGCGGCGCTGCACCCGTTCTCCGCAAATGCCGTCGCCAATCAGGCCCACCTCCGGGTCATGGAGACCACCGACCTTCATATGCACATCTGGCCCTACGACTACTACGCCGACCGCGAGCGCGACACGATGGGCCTTGCACGCGCGGCCTCGATCGTGCGCGAGATCCGGTCGGAAGCCACGAACTCGGTTCTCTATGACAACGGCGATTTCCTGCAGGGCAATCCAATGGGAGATTACATGGCCTACGAGCGGGGCATGAAGGACGGAGACATGCACCCGATCATCACCGCGCTGAACACGCTGGAATTCGACGCATCGACGCTCGGCAATCACGAGTTCAACTACGGGCTCGACTTCCTGATGAAATCTCTTGTCGGCGCCAATTTCCCGGTGATTTCCGCCAATGTCTCAAAGGAACTAGGCGCCGATCCCACCAGCGACGTCACCTTGGTCCCGCCCTATGTCGTGATGGACAAGGAGATTGTCGACGGCATCGGGCAGACGCACCAGATCAGGATCGGCCTGATCGGATTCGTGCCGCCGCAGATCATGATGTGGGACCGTCGCCATCTGGAGGGCAACGTGCATGCCCGCGACATCGTCGATGCGGCGAGGGCCTATGTCCCGGTGATGAAGGAACAGGGTGCCGATGTCATCATCGCGCTGTCGCACTCCGGCATCGGCGCGGCAAGGCATGCCGAATTCATGGGCAACGCGTCGGTGCCGCTTGCCGCGATCGAGGGCATTGATGCCGTGCTCTCAGGGCACCATCACAACGTGTTTCCTTCCGCGACCTACGCGGGCAGGCCCGCCGTCGATGTGACCAACGGCACGATCCACGGAAAGCCCGCCGTAATGGCCGGATTCTGGGGCTCCCATCTGGGGGTCATCGACCTGATGCTGGAGACTTCAGGTGGTGAATGGCGCGTTGTCGGCCACAGTTCCGAGGCGCGCCCGATCTCGAAGCGCAACGAGGATCGCTCGACAACGGCGCTTGTCGAAAGCGATCAAGCCGTTCTCGACAGCGTCGCCGACATGCATGACGCGACGCTTGCCTATGTTCGCCGCGCGGTCGGCAAGACGTCGGCCCCGCTCCACTCCTACTTTGCGCTCGTGGCCGATGACCCTTCGGTCCAGATCGTGTCAAGGGCGCAAGTCTGGTACGTGACGGAGATGCTTAAGGGAACTGAGTTTGAAGGATTGCCGCTGCTTTCTGCTGCCGCACCCTTCAAGGCGGGCGGGCGCGGTGGTCCGGAGTACTACACCGACGTCCCGGTTGGTGACGTGGCCATAAAGAACGTGGCGGACCTGTATCTCTATCCCAACACCGTGCGGGCCGTGAAAGTCACCGGCCAGCAGGTCAAGGATTGGCTGGAACGGTCGGCCGGCATCTTCAATCAGGTGACTCCGGGCAAGGACGGCCAGCTTCTGCTGAACCCAGACTTCCCGTCCTACAACTTCGACGTGATCGACGGCGTTCAGTACAAGATCGACCTGAGCCAGCCATCGAGGTTCAATTCGCGTGGCGAACTGATTGCCTCCGACTCCCATCGAATCGTGGACTTGACCTACAATGGCGGGCCGCTGGATCTGGAGGCGGAGTTCGTGATTGCCACCAACAACTACCGTGCGAGCGGCGGTGGCTACTTTCCAGGTGCTGATGGCTCGACCATCGTATTCGAGGCACCCGACACGAACCGGGACGTCATTGTGCGCTACATTGTGGATCAGGGAACCATTGACCCGGCGGCTGATGCCAACTGGACGTTCAAGGAGTTGCCCGGCACTTCCGTTCTGTTCGACACAGGGCCGAAGAGCGTCGACGTCGTCTCGGACGTCAAGGGTGTCTCGATCGAGCCTGCCGGCGAGGGCGAGGACGGCTTCGTTCGGTACCGTATCGATCTGTGATCAATCCGTTGCGCGTCTGCCGAGTGCCGGTGCCCGAAGGGGCGTCCGCATGGCGAGTGCCGACCCTGTACTTTTCCGAATCAAGGGCTCCCAAGCACGGCTAAGTTCTTGAGTTCATTTGACGACGCTTCCATCCTGGTGCCATGAAATGGCGTCGCCAGATTGTCGGCGAGTTCGAGCCTGAATCCTTTCTCGTGGTCGCCGGTTTCGGGGATTGGAATGCCATCCAGATGTGGAAAGGCGAGCATGGTACGGGTTGACGATGCGCTTTTGCGGCAGGTGACTGCAACCATCGTTGAGGTGGCTGATCCCGAGCAGGTGATCCTTTTGGTTCTCGATGCCGTGGAGACGCTGACGCGAACTCGGACGTGGATCTGGAGGTGGTCAAGGCCGAACCGTTCGGGACTGGGCGGGATCGTGGCGCCGAGGAGGCACGCCCTTGGCGCGCTTGCGAAGTTCCACGTACCCACGGACATCCTTGTCTATAGTGCTGACGAGGCCAACCGCTGGCGCGAAGGCGGGTTGCTCTATGAACGACCCTGATGATCGATTCTGAGCAGGCGCGGGACCTCGCGGACGCTGCTGAGAGAGACATTTCGGCACTTCGCGGCATGGGCGAAGCGACCATATTCGCAGACAAGATCTTCGGTTTCCATGTCCAGCATGCTGCGGAGAAGCTGCTCAAGGCATGGCTTGCCTTGCGGGGCCGAGTTACCCGCTGTCGCACGATCTGGCGGCTCTGTTGGACATGTTGGGCGTCAGTGGGGCCGATGTCGCCGATTTCGATGAGCTGGTGGAATTTACCCCATTGCGCCTTCCGTCTACGTTACGCGGCCGCTGATCCTGGCGCCCGCCTGTCAGATCGACCCGAGGCCATCGAGCAGGTTGAGGCGCTGCTCGCGACGGTCAAGCGCCAATTTCCGGAAACGGAAGCCGATTGACGATCGTGGGCGCAAGCCTGAAGGATTCCGCTCTCGGAATTGCAACTGAAATTTGCCGAAAACCGCATCGGCGCGACTGCGGGCCGCTTTCGCGTCATCAGTTGATGTTGAAGCCTCGCCTGTTCGCCGGACTTCAGGAACTGCCCCGGGCCGGTTCATTGGGCTGTTCCATTCAGCGTGCGACCTGGCAAAGCATGGCCTTGCGAAATGCCGGAGGCAGATTGGCCTCACTTCCCTGTGCCGAACTGAACATTGTGTGGTGAGCCGTGCAGGATTCGAACCTGCGACCCACTGACTGCGGATCATGCGACTCCGCGAGAAGGGGCTGGATAGCTTCGCCGAGACGGGAGTCGGATGTCATGTCCAGGTTTGCGGCAACATGGCCGTCGCGCTCGCCGGCCGCGAGATGGTCGAGGGCGGCACGGGGTCGCACGAGACATCTCGGGCGTCGTGCTGGTGAAGCATGAGGACGGCTGGTGCATCGCTGCCCAAGCCTGGGACGCATTCGACCGCATCAAGGCAGCGTTTGCTGCCGCCGGTCTTCCGTCCGCCGGACCGGCTCCCGAGCGGATGGCCGGTCAGGGCGTGCAGCACCTGCCGCTGTCGCATCCGGCGCCGGATGGATCTGGCACAACCGGCATGACGACGTTGACCGACACACCTGGAACAGGGGCCGTTCCCGACGACGATGCCGTGCACCGACGCGTGCCGTCCTTCGGGTTGCGCGTCGTCTCGAAGGGGCGTGCGCCCCTCGGAAGCCCGCCGGCTTCGGCGGAGGCTGGGTGGAGGCGTTGGTCCGGTTGGGCGCGAAGGTCGGGGCCGGCCTTCCGGCTCGACCAGGAAAGCGGCCGGACGTCTGCCAGGAAATTGCACCAGTCGAATTGACCGGCAGGACGACGTCACGGCCCGTTCGGGAACTGCGTGCCGCGCGACGGCTGAAACCGTCAGGGCCAGGTCAGGGAGTCGGGTGTGAGTCGCTCTACCGGAAAGCCGATCGCGCAAGCAGTGCGGAGACTGGCGTTGCCGCCATGACGCTTGGCATCGTGGTCGACGACACGGTGCATTTCCTGAGCAAGTACCGGCGCGCCCGACGCGAGCTCGGATGCGCGCATCCAGCGCGGAAACGTCAGAGGAAACTGCTGGCCGCACCGAAACGCGCGCATGCCCGACGTCAAGCAGAATCAAACGGATTAAAGCGTGGGAAAGCCCTGGTTCAGAGCGGAAGGGACTTGATTTTCGATGTGGCAGACACTAGCCTGCATCATTATCCGCCCCAAGCAAGTACGCCCGCTCACGTATCCTGAGCATGTGCAGAAAGCTTGGGGCTTTTCCTTTGCGGGAGGGGTCATGAGAATCAGGCGCGTTTCCGTGCTCATCGACGGCGGGTTTTTCCTGAAGCGGCTGCCGAAGATCGTCGAGCGAAATTTTTGCGACAGCCCGGAAGCCGTTGCGAAATCCGCCCGGGTCATGTGTCGACGCCACGTCCAAAGATTGATCGGCGAGTCTTGGGAGGTTAAGGAGGAGAGTCGGTGGCTAGATCACGTCTATCGCATCTTCTACTACGATGCATCCCCGTACGAGGGCGTTTCCCAGCACCCGATCTCGAATCGCCGCGTCGATTTCGGAAGGAGTACGCAGGCATCCTTTCGTCGTGACCTGTTCAATGCACTGCGACGAGAGCGAAAATTCGCGCTCCGGCTGGGCACGGTCACCAAGGAATCTGATTGGCGGATATCGCCCAACCTCACGAAGAAGCTGCTCAAAACGCGTGAACTGCTCCCAGTTCTGCAAGTCCTTCTTCAAGAGTCCCGGTCAGCGCCCGATCTGGCACGGGAAGAGCAGCTTGCCGAACTCGAGAGGCTGACAAAGGCCTGGCAGGAAGTCGGAGAAAGGGACGTCACCTTCGGCCTGCGGCAAAAGGGCGTGGACATGCGAATCGGTCTCGACATCGCCTCGATGAGCCTGAAGAACCAGATTGACACCGCCATCCTGGTGAGCGGCGACAGTGACTTCGTGCCGGCTGCGAAGCTCGCACGACGCGAGGGCGTTGAGTTCATTCTGGATCCGTTGTGGCAGGGCGTCTCCCCGGAGCTGTCCGAACATATCGACGGGCTCTTCACCCCGTTGAAGCGTGGGGCAGGCGCTGCAGAAGAAGGGGCAGGGGAGTAGTCCGTTCAACTTCGCGTCGACGCTTGTCGCGCGGCTCAACCGCCAGGGAAAGACACCGACGCCAGCCAGACGTCGCGTCAAGGACAGGCTCGAGAGTCTCGCCACCGCCCGCCTGAAGCCACATGGTACGTTGGCAATGGCTGATTTCATGCTTGACGGTAGCGCCGAACTCGCGAACGGCAAGAGAATAGCCTGCACGGTTGATCGGCACTGCCGAACCAGGATATTCGACTTCCCGCGTTCACGGCCAACCGAGCCGGTACCTAGCCCTACCGAGTCATGACAAGTCTGGCTGGCAATGGATCATTCGCTCTGCCG
>VYCX01000060.1 GCA_009843725.1 Boseongicola sp. SB0675_bin_26 | reverse complement strand
ATTCGCGATTGATGTCGCCCACATGGTGCCCGTGGTAGCGATAGGTTTCGAGTTCAATGAAAAACGGGCCCTCGCCCCTGCGACAGCGTTCGACCAGTTCCGTGGCGCACTTGTTGACGGCCAGCACGTCCTGGCCGTCAACCTGGTGCGCCTCGATCCCGAATGCCTCCGCCCGCGCGGTCAGCGAGCCGGCCACGACCTCGTCCGTGGACGTGTATTCGGAATACCCGTTGTTCTCGCAGGCATAGATGACGGGCAGCCTCCAGAGTGCCGCCATGTTCATGACCTCGTACCAAAGGCCCTGTGCCGTTGCGCCGTCGCCGAAGAAGCAGACGGTCACGTAGTTCCTGCCCAACCGCTTTGCCGAAAGAGCCGCCCCGGTGGCGATGCCGGCCGAACCGCCGACGATGGCGTTGGCGCCAAGGTTGCCATGGGCCTGGTCGGCGATGTGCATGGAGCCGCCCTTGCCCCGGCAATAGCCTTCTTCCTTGCCCAGAAGTTCGCAGAACATCAGCTTGAGCTCGGCCCCCTTGGCCAGGCAGTGCCCATGGCCGCGATGGGTCGAGGTGATGCGGTCTTCGTCCGTCAACGCCTCGCAGATTCCCACCGCCACTGCCTCCTGACCGGAATACATGTGCGTCAGTCCGGGCATCTGCGCATTTAGGTATAGCTGGTTGGCCTTGTCCTCGAACGCCCGGATCCGCGCCATCTGGCGGTACATCCCGAGGTAGGCTTCGGCATTGGCCTTTCCATCGCGCGGCATTGTCGGATCCCTTGTTTTCCGGGCCATGGATCGAGGACGATCAGTAGCGATTGGAGATGGGCAGCTCTTCAGCCGGGAAGAGCGAGATCACCTCGCAGCCCTTGTCCGTGACGACGACCTCCTCCTC
Organism: Boseongicola sp. SB0675_bin_26; assembly: GCA_009843725.1. Lineage (GTDB taxonomy): Bacteria > Pseudomonadota > Alphaproteobacteria > Rhodobacterales > Rhodobacteraceae > JAJEFO01. The sequence continues at coordinate 6,936 of VYCX01000060.1, read as the reverse complement.
GATCCGGGCTGCAGAGAAGCCGTCTGCCGCCGGGCAGTAGGTCTCCAGCGCGAACACCATGCCGGTCTGGATTTCCATGGGATTCTCCAGGCTGACCGCGCGGGAGATGATCGGGCGCTCGTGCAGCGCGAGACCCAGCCCGTGCCCGAACTGCAGGCCGAACGCCGAAAGCTCGTCAGGAAAGCCGTAGTCCTGCGCCGCCGGCCAGAGCTTCGCCACGTTGTCAGTGGTCACGCCCGGCTTGATCGCGTCGATCGCGAGATCCAGCCATTCGCGGGCCTTCGTGTAGGCGTCATGCTGCACTGGCGTCGCCCTGCCGATGTTGAATGTCCTGTAGTAGCAGGTCCGGTACCCCTGGTAGGATTGCAGGATGTCGAAGAACGCCTGGTCGCCGGGGCGGAAATACCGGTCGGTGAAGTTGTGCGGGTGCGGGTTGCAGCGTTCGCCGCTGATCGCGTTGATCGCCTCGACGTCGTCCGAGCCCATCTCGTAGAGCATCTTGTTGGACAGCGCCACGATGTCATTCTCGCGAACGCCCGGCTTCAGTTCCTCGTAGATCATGTGGTAGACGCCATCGACCATGCTGGCGGCCTGCGTCAGGAGCTGGATCTCGTCCCAGTTCTTGATTTCGCGCGCGCCCAGCATGACTTGCTGTCCATCAACGATCTTGAGCCCGGCGTCCTGCAGCGCGTGGAACATCGCCGTTTCGGCGTAGTCGACGCCGACGGGCATCTCGGCCATGCCGGCTTCGCGGATGAGGCCGGCGATCTCCTCGGCATAGTGCTTCATCAGCCCGAAGGACGGCGGGATCGTCCCGCGCATGCCGACGACGCCAGCGCGGCAATGGTCCGGCTCGAGCCAGTCGGAGTATTTCCTGTGGTGCACTGCCGCAGAGCCGAAATCCCAGACGTAGGGCGAGTCGTCACCCGTCAGAAGCGCGAAGCGGCACATCTTGTCCCGTTCCCATTCGCCGATCTTGGTGCCTGAGACGTAGCGGATGTTGTTGACGTCGAAGAGCAGGAGCGTCCCGCAGTCGGATGCCTTCAGCGCCTCGCGGGTTCGGCTGAGGCGATAGCGGCGCAGGCGGTCGTGGTCGACGCGGCGCTCGAAGTCGACCGAAGTGTGGCCCCAGGCCGGCAGGCGGCCCTCCCAGTTCCAGTTCGGCTGAAGGTCCTGCGGAGACAGGACATTGGGGGTCAGAGCTGTGTTGTGTACGTTCATGTCGGCTTCCTCTCAAGTGGCGGCCCGTGCCCGGCCGCCCGCGTTTCGGTTCATTGCTGGCGCCAGCCTATCTCAAAGCCAGCCTCGCTCAGCACGATTCTCATCCACTTCGGACATTCGTCGACCAGGCTCAGACATGCAGTTGCCTCGCCATCCAGTCCGCTGACGCTGGGCGATACCTGTAGGGACGATTGTTGACCACATGCGTGCCGTCCTCGACCATGTTCAACTCCGCAGGACCGGAGACCGCATTGGCGAGTCGCCTTGCGTGCTCGGGCGGGATCACCCGATCCAGAGCGCCGCCGACGATGTAGGTCGGACACTCGATGCGATGCGCGACTTCGGCGAGATTCATCCGCCGCGCAACGCCTGCCGCCGCGTGTTCATCTGGTGAATGGCTGCGGGCAACGAAGGCCGCGCGAGTAAGGTCTGGTGCATGCCGGAAAGCCTCGGAAAAGTCGAAAGGGCCGGTGAGCGAAATGCAGGCCCGCACGCGCCTTTCGAAGGCTGCGGCGCGCGGAGCATAGTAGCCGCCAAGGCTGACTCCCCAAAGCCCGACGCGCCCGGTGTCGACATCGCCCCTTTCTTCGAGCCAGTCGATGACCGAAGCAACCGGCGCTTCATAGTCGGGCCTGATCGGAAGCCCGTATTCCGCCTCCCCCTGTCCTGGACCGTCGAATGCCAGCGTGGCCATGCCCCTGTCGAGGAACACGGCCTCGTTGGTGCGCATCTCCTCCTTCGTGCTGTCGAGGCCCATGCACATGACGACAACCGCGGGTCCTTCCACGCCGCGCGGCTTGCGCAAGACGCCAGCCAGGCGCGTGTCGTCGTACGGGATCGCCACCCGCTCGCCGGGAGGATCCATGTACGGCAAGGCCCGGCCATGGGCCGCAATCGCCAGGTCGTGCGCGTCCCGCATCTGGTCCGGATCGTGAACGAAGAGGAACTTGCCGAAGTGATAGCATATGGCAGCGGTGGCGTAATGCTCGCCCGCGCTGCGCAGCCGCCCTTCGGCTTCGGCTGTGGCTGCAAGGTCGTCATGGACATTCCCGCGCGCGACCCAGGCAGGACACCACTCGTCCCAACGAGAGATCGACCCGGTCACGTCCTCGAAATCGGCAAGCGGCACGCCGTTCGTCACCATCCGGTGCGACCAGTGCGCCGCTGCCGTGCCGATGCGCGGATCCCGTTCGTCACGACCGGCGCTCGCCATGCCTCACCCCCTGCCTACCAGCACGGCCCCGGCCAGCACCAGGAATACGCCTGCGAGTCGCGACCAGGAAATCTCGCGCACGGCCATGCCGAAGGCGCCGTAATGGTCAACAACAATGGAACCGACCAGCTGCCCGGCAACGATGCACACGAAGAACGCCAGGGCGCCTGTCGCCGGGGCGAGGACCACGCCCGATCCGACGAAGATCGCTCCGACCACGCCACCCAGATAGGCCCACCACGGGATGGCGGCGAGCGTTGCCGGAGCGGCGCGCCCGACGCCGGACAACGCGACCACGAGAAGGCTGCAGAAAAACGCCACCAATATCGAGATTGATGTCGCGACGAAGGCGCTGCCGACATGTCGTGCAATGATCGCATTCATGGCGGGCTGGACCGTGATCATCGCACCGACCGCAATGGCGGCAAGCATGAAGCCAAGCACCTGCATCCTACGCGCTCCGCTTGGCCTTCGAGCGTGCAAGCTCGGCCAGGTGGGGGTACTTTTCGGTGAGGAGCGAGCCGTGATAGTATGTCTTTCCGAAGGGATCCGTTGACCTGATGCGGTCCAGCCACGCGGAAACCGCGGGCACGTCGTCCCAGACCGACCCGAGATTGATGTCATCCATCCGGACGATCACTGGCATTATGGCGATGTCCGCGAGACTGAACCTGTCGCCCATGGCCCAGGCACCGCCGCTTTCTTCGAGCCAGCGGGCCAGCCGTTCCACGCCGCGACGAAGCCGCCCCAATGCTTCGTCCATGTCCTTCTGAGGAAAACCGGTCCGGCCCATGCGCATGAGGAACTCGCGGCGCAGCGGCTTGCTGTCGCAAAGCGCCTGGAACGCCTCCTCCGACATCGACTGGAAATGCGGCAGGAAGGCGAGGTTGTACGACGGCACGCGCACGGCGGGCGTCGGGACTTCGTCGACGAAGCGCATCATGGCCCGGAGCCGGGCAACGTCCTTGGGATCCTCGGGGCGCATCGGCGCAACATCCGGGAAGACGTCCTCAAGGTATTCCAGGATCACCGCGCTGTCGATCACCGGCACGCCGTCATGCACCAGCGCAGGCACCACGCCATTGGGGTTGAGTGCAAGGTATTCGGGTTTCAGCTGGTCGCCCGCGAAGAGATCGAGCTTGTGTTCCTCGAACGCAGTCCCCTTTGCATGAAGCGCGTAGCGGACGCGCTGACTGCAGGTCGACTGGGGAGCGTTGTAAAGGACGAACTCGGCCATTTCAGTCCCAGTTCAATATTCGTGGCAGCTTCCGATGCCTCGCGAGCGTGCCTACGATGCCGAGCGGGAAGAACATCAGGCAGAGCATCATGATGAGCCCGGTCGCCAGGATGTTGATCTCGGAAGCGCCAAGAGTCGCCACGAAGAACTCGTTGAAGGCCACGATCAGCACAGCACCGATCACCGGACCGGCAATGGTCCCCTTCCCGCCCAGGATGCACATCAGCACCATGTTCACGCTGACGAGGATGATCAGGAAGATGTTCGGTCGAATGTAGGTGAGGTATTCGCCCCAGACAGCGCCCGCCATGCCCACGAAAAAGGCCGAGATCGCGAAGGCCATGACCTTGTAGAACCGCGTGTCGATGCCAGCGCTCTCGCTCTTGATCTCGTCCTTCGAGATTGCTCTCAGCCCCAGCCCGAACTTCGAGTGCTTGATCCGGTAGGAGGCCCAGACCGCAAAGGCCGCCATCACGATGAAGGCGTAGTAGTAAGGCAGCTTTGCCCATTCGACGGGCAAGCTGTTCGCCTTTAGCGCCACGCCGGCAGCGCCGCCCACGAACTCCCAGTTTTCAAAGAATATCCGGAAGATCATGACCAGCGCCAGCGAGGAGATGATGAAGGACGGCCCGCGCACGCGGAGCGTGATCAAGCCGATGAGATAGCCCAGCGCACCCGCGACAAGCCCCGCGACCGGCGCAAGAATGATCGTCGATATGTCGAGCCGGGCAAACGCCATGCCCGCAAAGTACCCGCCGACAGCAAAGAACACGTTGTGACCCAGCGAGATGTAGCCGGTGAACCCGCCAAGGACGTTCCAGCCCGAGGCCATCACAACGTAGGAAGCCGTGAACAGCACAAGATGGATCAGGTAGTTGTAGTTCCCGACGAACTGCAGCGCAGGCAGCGCCAGCAGGACCGCCATGATGGCCATCGGGAACCACACGGCACGGGTCTTGTCCGCAGCCTGCGCCAGCATCTCATTGTATGCGCGCCGTTGTTCGAGGATGTCGTCGGTGTCGATGTTCGGCATCAGGCAAGCTCCGGCTTTTCGCCAAAGAGGCCTTGCGGCCGCACCAGAAGCACGACGAAGAGTGCGACGAAGAAGGTCAACGTCGACCATGTCGCACCGAAGAAGAATCCGACATAGGCAGCGACTATCGAAAGGATGAAAGCCGCCAGCACGGTCCCGAGAATCGAGCCCATGCCGCCCAGGACAACAAGGGACATCAGGATTGCGATCCACTCCCAATGCTTCGCCGGGAAAAAGGAAAAGACGAAGCTGACGAGCGCGCCGGCCGCGCCGGCAAGCCCGATGCCGATGGCAAAGCTCACGAGTCCAACAAGGTTGACGTTGACACCGAGGAGCTCGGCCGCATCGCGGTTCTGGGTCGTCGCGCGGATCGCGTTTCCGAAAGCCGAGAACTTCAGGAAGAGCGCCAGCGCGGAGATGATGGTGAGGGACACGATCCCGGAATAGAGCTGGCCCTTCGGAATGAAGACGCTTCCGATGAAGAAGGCGTCCGTGGCGTAGTCAGGCGAGGTGACGCGTTGGGTGTTGGTGAAGGCCGTGCCGAGCGCACCTTCGACGACCATCGCCAGGGCGAATGTCAGCAGCACCGTCATCTCGGAGTACTTTGCCGACCGAGCCTCGCGTTCGAACACGAGCTTGTAAAGAAGCACTCCCGTCGCCGCCAGAATGACAAGGGCGACAGGCAAGGTCACCATGGGATCCACTCCGCCAAGCCGGAAAGCCCAGTACGCGATGTAGGCCCCCGCCATGACAAGCGAGGGGTGCGCGAGGTTCACGATCCGCATGACCCCGAAGACCAGCGAAAGCCCCGACCCCATCAATGCGTAGACTCCGCCAAGGGCGAGACCCAGCACCAGAATCTGAATCATGTCCGCCATGGTCAAGCCGCCTTCCTGCCGCCGAGATAGAGTTCCTGGATTCTCGGATCGTTGAGGATCTCCTGTCCAGGTCCTTCAAAGAGCGTCCGCCCCAGATCGAGCACGACGCCCCAGTCCGCGTGCTTGAGCCCCATCAGCGCGTTCTGCTCCACGAGCAGGATCGTGATCCCGTCCTCCGTCATGACTCGCATGATGTCGAAGATCTCGGCCACGATCTTCGGAGCGAGTCCCAGCGACGGCTCGTCCAGCATCACGATCTCGGGCCTGAGAATCATTGTCCGTGCCATGGACAACGTCTGCTGCTGGCCACCCGAGAGCGTTCCGGCGTGCTGGTCGCGGCGTTCCTTCAGGATTGGGAACCGTGCCTCGATCTCGTCGATCCGGCGCTCGAGCTCGACCTTGTCGCGCATCGAATAACCGCCCATGCGAAGGTTTTCGCGCACCGTCATCTTCGGAAACAACGCACGCTCCTGCGGCACGAAGCAGATGCCCTTGCGCAGGACCTGGTCCGGGCGAAGGCCCTTCACGCTTTCACCCTTGAACCTGACGTCTCCCTCCCGAATCCTGAGCATTCCCACGATCGCCTTCAGAAGCGTCGACTTTCCGGCGCCGTTCGGCCCGATGATGCAGTGCACCTTGCCCGGCTGCACCTTCACCGATGCGCCGTTCAGGATCGCCGGCCCGTCGCCGTATCCTGCAACAACATTCGAGACCTGGAGAAGGGCACTCATGCGGCCACCTCCTGCGCGCCGCCCAGATAGGCTTCAAGCACCGCCGGATCGTTGCGGACCTCGTCGGGCGTGCCGCTGGCAATCACGCAGCCCTGTGCCATGACCACGACGCGGTGGGAAAGACGCATGATGAGATCCATGTTGTGCTCGACGATCAGGACCGTCAGCCCGTTCCTGTTCAGCTCGCGGATGTGGCCAATGATCTCCTCCAGGAGGGTTGGGTTCACGCCGCCTGCCGGTTCGTCGAGCAGGATGATCTTCGGGTCGCTCATCAGGAGCGCCGCAAGGTCCATCAGCTTCTTCTGTCCGAAGCTCAGGTTCGCGCCGTCCTCATGCGCCAGCCGGGTAATCCCGAGAAAGTCCAGGATCCCCATGGCCTTGTCGATCTCCTCCGGACTCATCGCCGGCTTGAAGAAGTCGCGCCAGCCGTTGATCCGCGACTGGCAGACGACGTTCTCAAGCACGGTCATGTCGGCAAGGTTGCGCGAGATCTGGAAGGTGCGGCTGAGTCCTCTCGCCGTGATCTTGTGCGGACGCAGCCCGTCAATTCGCTCGCCGTCGAGCCAGACCTCGCCGCTCGTGGGCGTCATCGTCCTGCTGATGCAGTTGAACGCGGTTGTCTT
>VYCX01000239.1 GCA_009843725.1 Boseongicola sp. SB0675_bin_26 | reverse complement strand
GTCCGCACCAGGAACGCGTCGCCCCTCAGCGCCAGCGACAGCCCGGCGGCCTCGGACGGCGAGAGCAGCGCGCCGCGGACGCCCAGGGCGGCGTAGGCCATCGAGAGGCCCGTCTCCCAGGAGGTGCGGCCGGCCGCCGGAGACTTTCGTGCCGCTGTTCGATCCCGACCGGAACGCGCGGCCGAAGCTGCCTGTCCGGACGCGGACCTGCGGGGCCGGAAGCGGTCGTGCCGACGACGGGGCCCGCATGCGCGGAGACACACCTGGGATCGCGCGGCCGTAGCGCTGGGCGCGAGCGTGCCGGGAAGGATGCCGACAGGCCGGACCGTGGCGGCGAGGGCCGACAGCGCGCCTCAAGGCAATCCGATCTGGATAGGGCCGCTGAGCCGAAGCAAAAGTCGCGCGACTTCGACATGTGCATATAGCCGGCCCCTTACTCCTTCCGGACGGACACGCCGACTGCGTCGTCACGGACCCGGACTGCGTGGCGAATCGGGCAAACCATGGCCGCCGACCGCCCCTGAATCGTGGGCGTCCGGGTCGGGTGTCGCCAAGCGGCTGCCAGACAGGCCATTGGGCGCCCGCAACGGTCAGGCGGTGCCGGCGAGTGTCAGGGCTGTCTTGGGAAAGTTCGCCCGCCATGCTCCAAAGGGCGAGTCCCCGGGGACGCCCGGACGATCTTGGGAAAGCCGTTCAGCCTTTCGGTCCTCAAGCGTCGTTTGCTGATGCGGCATTCGCGGGACAGGCTGTCCGTACCGTCGGACGGGCTGCACTTGCTGACCCGCGAATGATCCGGCATGGCGTCGCTTCGCAGTCCGGGCGTTGTTTCCGGTTCTTCGGTCAGACCCCCCAATTTGAGCCGAATCCGCGTCGAACCGGTCCCGAAACGGCCATCTTGTCGAGTTGGCGGCCGTTTGCACGGGCCATCTACCCAAGAGCGCGGTCCGAGAGCTGCCACGCGTGACGGAAACGCCCGCGCCGGCCACTCGTCCGGGGCGGTCCGCCAAACGCATTCGCAAAGGCGGTCACTTCGTCGAGTGCCGCGTGTCTCGCATAATCCCCGACGCGACCCTCGCCTGACACCCAAGGATCGGCGTTGCGTTTCTTCGTTGACAGGGTTTCCTTGAATTCGATCTGCTCGCTTTCAGGAACCTTCAAGGCAATCAATGACTGGATGTTGCCGATCCTGACCCGGTCAACCGGCTCGGACAGGATTTCGATCACTCGCATGCTCCTTCGCTTTCACGGAGACGGAATGGCCGGTAGTTCTATGGCGGTGACAGCAACGCTCGCCTCACGGCTTCCGGCTCCTTCTGGATCACCTGCAAGAGCGCCGCCGCCGGACCGCTGATCTGGCGCGTGCCCCGCTCCCATTTTCGGTAGCCAGACAGGCTCATGCCCATCAAGGGTGCCATCTGAGCCTGCGTGAGCTTCGCCCGCTTGCGAACCTCGCGTGGCGCCATGGGTGCATGTACGATGGCAAGCCCTTCGCCCTTCGCATGGGCAAGGGTTTCGTTGAGGGACTGCATCAGGTCTTCTCCGAACGTGCTCATGTTCTTTCCTTTCCGGCGTTCTTGAGCGCGGCGGCCGAGACGCTCGCTAAGGCCTATCAGGCGGTTGGACAGAACGAGGACGCCTACAGGATGGCTCTGGTTGCCACGGCTTCCGGTGAGCGCGGCGGCGCTGCCGTTGCAGACGAACTCGAACTGCGCATGCCTCTCGTCGAGATCATTGACTTGCAAGACGAGGTGAGCGGTGACTGGCCCGGGACGGCCGGATTCGAGACGGCGATCAATGCGGCGGTTGCGGACGGAGACTTCCGCGCGATCGCGGGGCATGCACGTGCCGCTGCGGCCGGACGCGACGTGCCGCGGTCCTTCGGCACTGCCTACATGCTGGCGACCCTGGCCGCCGCGGCGGGTGACCTCGGTGCCGCCAGGTTGCGGGACAGGCTGAACCGGCGTTTCGGGGGAGATGTCCACTGGCGGTCGGCGTCCGGGGAGGCCTCGGACGAGGCGATGGCCTTCTGGATCGATGGCGGCATGGGAGCCGCCGTGGTCGCGGCCGCCACGTTCGCGGGGAGCTGGTGTCCGGACGGCATGGCGTTCGCGGAGTTCTCCTTCACCTTGGAGAAGGGCAGGACGGTGTCGGTCTGCGAGAACGCCGGTTCATCGGAGCTGACGTATTTCTACGGCGTTCTCGGGAAACCCCCGGAACTGGAGTACCGTGGCCCTCTTCACGGAACGATCGAGGGGATAAGCGGCTACAGTCACGACCTTTTCGGGCTTGGCGAATACGGATTCGACGGTCCGCAGGTGGACGTGGACGTGTCGCAGGAGGCGGTGGCTGCCGCGGCGGCGGCCCAGGACACCGACGGATTCTTCCTGGTCAGGAGCGTCGGTTGCTGCGGCGGCGAGGAGACGGCGATCCTGTTCAGGCGCGAAGGATGGGAGTATGCCGTGCGCGTCGGATACAGCCGCAACGTCAACCCCGACGTCGCGTCAGAGCTTGGCGACTATTCGGAATGGAAGCTGATCACCCTGATATCGCCGGACGGGCAGGACACCACCATTCGCTAGTGATTGCGGCCCGTCCTCGGGAAGGAGATCGCGATCCTGAAGTTTTCGGCGGCGGATCCCGGTTTAACCAGCGCCTTGGGCCTTCGGTCCCGGGGCAACGCGCAGAATTGCGGTGCCAAAATATCGCTGGAAACGGCCTTCCATGCCGCGCTCTTCCCCTTGCATGACTTGCTCTTCCATTCAGGACGTGCGGTGTCACGAAGCGACGGCCGCCATGCTCGTCCGCGTGAAGAGGGTCGGCCCGCACTGGTGCATCCAGGTCGTCAGGAACCGTTGCGAAGACAGATGGGCCAAGCAGACGGTCTTCGCCACGCTCGGCCAGCTCGCCACCAGCGGTGCCGTCGACCGACTTCTGCGCTCGGGAGCGCGCTTGCCCTTGCGCCTGATCGTCCGTGCCGAGAGCGCCGGTGCAGAGCCGGACACCAAGGTTGCCTCCATCGGACCGGCCGCTGTCTTCGAGCGTCTGTGGCGCAAGATCGGATGCCGGGCCGCGACCCGGTCGCCGCTCGCGAGGCCGCCGGCACCGGATCGACCCGCAGCCGGAACCTCTCGCCCGTCAGCACGTCCGCAGCCGTCAACGGGCTCGCGAACGCCGCCTGTCGAGGGCCGTCCGTCATCATGCTCAGGCCGTACGGCACGTCCCGGTATTCGGTCGAGTATGCGAATCCCGCAGGGCCAGGGGCCTCGACCTCAAGGATCAGGTAGATGTTGTCCTTGAACCTGGACGACGTGTGCACCCACGTACCTTCCCAAGCGCGGAATTCGGGCGGTTTCAGCGGGGCGGGCGCGTCGACGCCATGTTCAGCCGCTGCCGGTCCGGCGCCCGCCTGCACGCGGGCACGGCCCGGGACCCGGGGCCTTGCGTCGACCCGACTGGCAGCGGGGCGCCCGCCTGGCCGGGGAGCCGCGGAGAGAGGGACCGCAGCCGATCGCCGAATTCCTCGCAGGGTGCGGATTCCTGGCAGGTCACGCGCAAGGCATCCGGTCTCGGCGACCAATCGGGCGGAGTCCGCTATCGGCAGGCAGAAGGGGAACAAAGTCCGGGCGGGCGGTAGCGTGCAAAGAGGCGAGCGGTGACGCCGGTCCAGGTTCGTGGGCAAAGCCGGGCTCCCTCGCCGGGCCGGAGCCTAAGGTGACGCCGGCCAAGACCGATTCTCTCCTGACCGGACAGCGCGGCATGCGCATTTCGGCCCGGAATTCGGGGCGCCGCCGGCTGAAGCTGCGGCGTGCTGCGGTTCACCCGTGCCGGCGGATCGCGCGCGGCACTCCGACCCATCGGCCTCGCGGTTGCCGTCCGTCGGTTCACGGCGCATGCGCCCATCCAGGCCAAGCGGAAGTCCTGCCGACCATGTACGTGCTTCCCGCGATTCGGCACCTTTGCGTTGCACAGCCCACCGGCGCCGCTCTGCCCGCACGCGGGACGCCGGACGGTTGGGGGCGTCCCGTTCGTGGCAGGTGCGTCGGCCGGCACGCCGAGAGCCGCCGCGGCTGCACCTTGAAGGGCAACTGTCACGTTCAATCATGTTGTGAACATCTATTAAGCGGTATTGAACACGTTAAAAACATTAATGGACCGCCTTCGACCGCGACTTTCGGCAAGAAGCTGACATGATTTTGAAATATTGTTGCCTCAGGGCATACCTTCAGCATATTGTGCACCGGATCGATTCGAGTGGCTGGCCGGCGCCTTCGGGACTCCAACCTTGACGCGGTCGGGAGCCGGCCAGCCGCGCCGGCGGCCCGTGCGCCCCCGTGCCCGAAACGGAATTTCGGGCACGGGGCGGACAGTGGCGATCCGCGCGCGTGTCCCGACACGAAAGGAAGCCCATGAAGATGAACGCAATCTCAATCGCCGCCTGCGCCGGGCTTCTCGCTGCGTGCGGCGACGGGGGTGGCGGCACCGTCTCGGGCGGGCTGGAAGACCTCGAAGGGGTCAGGCAGGCGACCGGCCTCGCACCGCCGGTCGAAACGCCTGCGGCGCAGGCGGTCCGGGCGCCCGGCATCGTCACGCGCGCAGACTCGCTCGTGCTGTCGACGAGGCACGGGCGGACCAGCCACAGCGACCTCCCGGCTTTCCGCATCCACGCGCGATGCTCCGGGATCAGCTGTTGGCTCACTGACGGAGCGTGGCAGATTCCGTTTGCCGCCGGAGTTTCCCCGTGAAGGGGACGGCAGGCTCCGTCGTCTCCGTGCCCGGCTCGGCACAGCCGGTGGGCGGGCGTTGCCGGCCCGGCGGCACGAACGTTCCGGGGGCGGTCTCTGGCGCCCTTACGGCTGGTCGGGTTCGGGCATGCGGTAGCCAAGGCCGCGCTCGCCGATGACGTAGCGCGGCTTCTTCGCGTCGTCGCCGAGCTTGCGACGGAGCTTGGCGACCGCGCTCCTGAGCGCCTCCATGTTGCCGCCGCCCTTCTCGCCCCAGACCCGGCGCATGAGGGTTTCGTAGGTGGCCACGCCGCCCGCGTCGAGCGACAGCGCGTGCAGCAGCCGGTACTCGGTCGCTGTCAGCCGCAGTCGGCGTCCCGCGAGCGTCACCCGGCGCTTCGCCCTGTCGAACGCAAGCTCCCCGATCCGGAACGGGGCAGGCGGAGTCTGCCGTCGCAGCGCGAGGCCGACCCGCGCCGCGAGCTCCGCCGGCGAGAAGGGCTTGACGATGTAGTCCGCCGCGCCGGCCTCGATGGCGCGGGCAACCGTGTCGCCCTCGCCGTAGGCCGAGACGAAGATCACCGGCAGATCCGCCAGGCCCGGCAGGGTCCGCATCAGTTCTATGCCGTCCGCACCCGGAAGGACCAGGTCGAGTATCGCCAGCGCCGGGCGCCTGGTTTCCAGCAGGCGCGGGATGTTGCCGGGTTCGGCCGTCGCCACCGGATCGTAGCCCGCGGCCGCAAGCGCCTCGCGCGACTGGCGCAGCGCGTGGGGGTCGTCGTCCACCAGCAGGACCGGCGTGCGCCCGGTTCGGCGCGGCTGCTCCGGGGGTGCCGTGTCCGTCTCCTCGACCGAAGGCAGGGTGAACGTGATCGTCGTGCCTCGGGCAAGGCCCGCGCTTTCCGCCCGTATGCGGCCCCCGTGCGCCTCGACCAGGCCCTTGCAGATCGACAGCCCGAGGCCCGAGCCTCCGGGCCTGCCCGCGCCTTCATGGCGGCGGAACAGGTGCGGCAGGAGCTCCGGCGCAACGCCCTCGCCGCCGTCGGTCACCGAGACCGCGACCTGTGCCCCGTCGCGGACCGCCGAAACCAGAATCGGAGCAGTCTCGACCGAATGCCGCGCCGCGTTGTCGAACAGGTTGGAGAGCACCTGCGTGACGCGGCGCGTGTCCGCCATGACCCGGAGCCCCTCCGGCACCTCGATCGTCACGGGATTCCGCCCGCCGCCAGCGGCGAACGCCGTCCGCGCCCGTTCCACGATGCCGGCAAGTTCCGCAGGCGCCAGGTTCACTGACAGCGTGCCGGCCCCGATGCGCCCGGCGTCCAGCAGGTCGCCGATCAGCCCGGACATCCGCCCCGCCTGCTCCTCCACGATGCGCAGGTACTGGCGCAGCTCGTCCCGGTCCGGCTCGCGCGGGTCCTCCAGCGCGGTGGACGCCGAGCCCCGGATCGCCGCCAGCGGCGCCCGGAGCTCGTGGCTCACCATCTCCAGGAACTGGGCCCGGGCGCGTTCCAGCGCCTCGAACGGAGCGAGATCCTGAAGCGTCACCAGAACCCGGTCCATTGCGCCCCCGGCCGAGCCGATCGGGGTGGCGTCGGCCAGCACGCGCACGCTCTTGCCGCCGGAGACCGAGATCTCGATCTCCTCGGCGCGCACCGTCTGGACGCTGGTGAGATCCTCCAGCCTGACCTCCCGGCCGTCGCCACATCGCCAGACCACCAACTCGCGCAGCCGTTCGGGGGAGGCGTCAGCCATCTCAAGCACGGCCAGGATGCGACGCACCTCGCGGTTGAACGAGAGCGCCCGGCCGGTCGCGTCAAACACCGCGACGCCGATCGGGCAGGTCTCGACCAGCGCCTCGAGGTCCGCCTTGGCCCGCTGTTCGTCGTGGTGGGCGCGGGCGTGGGCGAGCGCCGCCGCGGCCTGCTGGGCGAACAGGACCAGCACCGCCTCGTCGGCGTCGGTGAACCCGCCGTCCTTGCCGCCCAGGAAGAAGCCGCCAACCGCCGAGTCCCGATGGCGCATTGGCGTCGCCTGGAACGCCCCGCAGGGCACCGGGAAGGGCGCGCGGACGACCGTGCGGGTCCAGGCGTCAAGGTCGGGCAGGCGCAGCGGCGTCGCGAGGGAGACCAGGTGGTCGAACAGCCGGATCCCGTCCGGCCAGGTTTCCATCGAGCGGCGCTCCTCCTCCGTGAATCCCGTGGTGACGAAGTCGCGCGGCGCGCCCGCCCTGTCCACCGTCGCGATCGCGCCGTAGGCCGCGCCGGTGAGGACGCGGGCGCCCTCCACCACCTCCCGCAACACCGTGTCGAGGTCGAGGCTCGCGCCGATCCGGAGCATCGCCGCCGTCAGCGCGGCCTCGCTCGAGGCGTCCTCTTCCCCGGCGGTTTCGCCGGACGCGCTCGGGGCACGATCCCGCGTGGTTCCGTCGCTTTCGCCTGCATCTTCCATCGCGCCTTCCCCGCTGTCGGTCGGCCCCCGTGGGCGGCCCGTTCCGCAAATTCCGCGCGCCGGACATGCCGGATCCGGGCGTCCTGAAATTCAGGGCATGCCGTGCGTGCACCTGCCTTCCGCATTCCGGCGGGGATGTAAAGGGCAAGTCGTCGAATGCCCGCGCCAGGGACGGCCTGCAGCCCGCACGTCGAGATCGTTTTCGTTCGCGATGTCGCGCCGGTCGAGGAGCCTCTCCGAGAGTCGGCGGATCGGCAACGGACGGGCGTGGCCTTGCGCGAGCTGGACCTCTCCTCGGGGCACCGTTTCCGAAAGCTTGCAGCTGCGTCCCGCCGCCCGGGTGATTTCACGCGCAGCCGGAATTCCCTGGACCTTGCCGGCTGCACCGTGCCGACCGTCAAGTGTCATCGCCGGCAGCACAGCGGCGCCGCATGATCCGAATCGATGATCCGCACCGGGACCGGGGTCGCCTTGACATTGATCGCTGCGCGCCGATGCTTGCGAAGCGCGGTCAGCCGGGGCATTTGCTCCCTTCTGCCGGGAATGCATCGCTGCATGTGCAGCAGTCTTGCCGGAGCGCGGATGGCCGTCACGCTTTTCGGACTCGTCCGCAAAGCCGGATTCGCGTCGACCCCGGACCCTTCGCGTTCTTCGGCGCTCTCTGGACGCCCGTCTTCCTGTTCGCGCTGGCGCTGCTGACCTAGCCCGGATAGCTCACCAAATCCAAGATTGCATCGCCGCCCGTTG
>VYCX01000237.1 GCA_009843725.1 Boseongicola sp. SB0675_bin_26 | reverse complement strand
CAATACTGAAATGACAACGACCCAAACCGTCAAAATCACTGTGACAAGACACTAGGGAGTTGGGCATGAATAACACTGATACCGCGATTCCGTGCACCCTGCCGATCCAGTCGGCGACGTTCACAAAAGAAGTCAATGCCGAAATTCGCCGCGCCGCCGCCACCGGAATTTACGACATCCGTGGCGGCGGCGCCAAGCGTCGCGTGCCGAATTTCGACGATCTGCTGTTTCTTGGAGCCTCGGTGTCACGGTATCCGCTCGAAGGGTATCGCGAGCGGTGCGACACCTCGGTGACACTGGGCACGCGATTTTCCAGGAATCCGATCGAACTGGACATCCCGATCACCATTGCCGGCATGAGTTTCGGCGCGTTGTCAGGGCCGGCAAAGGAGGCGCTTGGGCGCGGCGCATCGGCTGCAGGCACGTCAACCACGACGGGCGATGGCGGCATGACACCCGAGGAGCGGCGGCATTCGTCCAGGCTGGTCTACCAGTACTTGCCTTCGCGCTACGGCATGAACCCCAACGATTTGCGCCAGGCAGATGCAATCGAGGTCGTCGTAGGGCAGGGTGCCAAGCCCGGTGGAGGCGGAATGCTGCTGGGCCAGAAGATCTCTGACCGCGTGGCAGAGATGCGAACGTTGCCAAAGGGGATCGACCAGCGCTCGGCATGCCGCCACCCCGACTGGACAGGGCCGGACGATCTCGAGATCAAGATCCTTGAACTGCGCGAGATCACGGACTGGCGGGTGCCCATCTACGTCAAGGTCGGCGCGACGCGGCCCTATTACGACACTGCCCTTGCAGTGAAGGCCGGGGCCGACGTCGTGGTCATGGACGGCATGCAAGGCGGCACGGCGGCCACGCAGGACGTGTTCATCGAACATGTGGGTCTGCCCACGCTGGCCTGCATCCGTCCCGCAGTGCAGGCACTCCAGGACCTGGATGTGCATCGCGAAGTCCAGTTGGTGATATCGGGTGGAATCCGTAGCGGGGCCGATGTGGCAAAGGCACTGGCGCTTGGTGCGGATGCTGTCGCCATAGGCACGGCCGCACTCATCGCCATGGGGGACAACGACCCCAAGTGGGAAGCTGAATACCAGAAGCTGGGTTCCACCTCGGGTGCCTATGACGACTGGCATGAAGGGCTGGACCCGGCGGGCATAACCACACAGGACCCCGACTTGGCTGCCAGACTGGATCCGGTGGAGGCCGGGCGGCGGCTTCGCAACTATCTCAAGGTCATGACCCTCGAGGCGCAAACGATCGCGCGTGCATGTGGCCACAATCACTTGCGCAACTTTGAGGCCGAGGATCTCTGTGCCCTTACCATGGAAGCCGCGGCGATGGCCAAGGTGCCGTTGGCGGGAACCGACTGGTACCCTGGAATGGGCGGATTCTAGAGGAGACTCCCTGCCGCGGCCGGCCAGGGCCACAACGCCGCTGATTTTCTTGGATGTCTGCAGGCGAGATCGGAATATGTGCAGCAGATCGTCTTCGAAATATCCAAAATAAGGACAATATTTGACCGAAATGCTACGGTTTCGTGAAAGAGGCCTGCGAAAAAGGCAAAATCTCTGGACAACGCATCAATCTCGAAGTTCACTGCCGAAAGGCAAGACACGCAATGCCGATTGGAGAGCCGATAGAGGCCGGACCTGAAACACCCGGACGGTCAGAAGAATGACGAGCGACATGCAAACCCTGCTGCAGCCCTTCCTCGAGGACACGGAGCCCAGGCGCGGGCTGCCCGCGGCGGCCTACAGGGACATGGAATTCTGGAACGCCGAGTGCCAGTCCGTCTTTGCCCGGAATTGGGTCTGCATCGGATTCGCGCATGAAATGAAGGAAGCCGGTGATGTCGTGCCTGTATCCGTGGCGGGCCAGCCGCTGCTCATGGTCCGCAATGGCGGGGGCGAGATCAAGGCATTCCACAACGTCTGCCGCCATCGGTGCCTGACGCTGGTCGACAAGCCGGGAAATGTCGGAAAGCTCATCCGCTGCCCCTATCACGCCTGGGCGTACGATCTGAATGGAAAACTGAGGGCCTCGCCGCACTTTGGTGGCGCCAGGCAGCATGAAGCCAAGGGCTTCGACAAGTTGCGCAACGGCCTGGTTCCCGTGCGAACCCATGTCTGGCAGGACTGGATCTTCGTCAATCTCAGCGGCGAGGCACCGCCTTTCGCGGACTATGCCGGGTCGCTGATCAAGCGGCTTGGGGAGGTCGATTGGGAGACTGTGGATTGCATCGGCACATTGGACTTCGGCCAGGTCATGACGAACTGGAAGTTCGTCATGGAGAACTTCATCGAACCCTATCACGTGCAGTTCGTTCACAGCTCGACCACCGATCAGCCCTTGTCCGACCACTACACGATCATTGACGGCAACTGCATGGGCAGCGCCGTAGACCTGGACGAAGAGGTCGGCACTTCGGGCAGTCTGGCCGTCAGTTCGCGCTATCTGGCGCTTTATCCGAATTTTATCCTCGGCAGGTATTTTCCGGATCAGCTGGGGGTGTACCTGAACATCCCGACCGGCCCAGGGACAATGAACCAGAAGCGCGGG
Source organism: Boseongicola sp. SB0675_bin_26 (assembly GCA_009843725.1). Classification (GTDB taxonomy): domain Bacteria; phylum Pseudomonadota; class Alphaproteobacteria; order Rhodobacterales; family Rhodobacteraceae; genus JAJEFO01. Next base: position 5,376 of record VYCX01000237.1, on the reverse strand, counting down.
CTGTACACGACAGGCGGCCGGCAGTTGGGCGCAAACGAAGTCGAGGACTTGAAGAGGCTCTGGTGGGATGTCCACAAGGAAGACCATGAAATGGTCGAGCGACTGCAGGCGGGGCGGGCATCACAGGTTTCTGACACCGGGGGTGTCTTGTCCCCGGTCTGGGAAGACAGCGTCCATGCCTTTCAGTCTCTCGTGGCTCGTGACCTGATCTTCCGCAGCAGCAACTGACCAAGGGAAACTCCACATGACTGACATTTCCGACATTTCACGCGGTTTCCGTCTGGCGCATACGATGGTGCGCGTGATGGACATGGACAAGTCGCTGCGGTTCTATTGCGGCATCCTGGGCATGGCAGTATTGCGCCGCACCGACTATCCCGAGGGCAAGTTCACCAACACTTTCATCGGCTACGGCCCCGAGGCGGAATTCCCGACACTGGAACTGACTGCGAACTGGGAACAGGAGGAGCCATACGAAAAGGGCAACGGCTGGGGCCACATTTGCATCGAGACGCCGGATGTCTACGAGGCGTGCGAAAGGCTGGCGGCGGCTGGCGTCAACATTACCCGTCCGCCCGGACCGATGAAAGGCGGCACGCGCGTGATCGCGTTTTGCGAGGATCCGGATGGCTACAAGGTCGAACTCAACGAGTCCATCCTGAAACACCTAGGCGAAGAAGGGTCCTGATCCATGCATGACGGGAGGAAGCAGCATGGCCTGGACATGATCGGTGATCCCAGCAGGATGTTGGAGTTGGGTGACACCTGCGTCAGGAATTGCTTGGCATGGCTGATCGGCAAGACGATGTGCGGCGGCATCAAGGCCGTGCCTGGATGCGAGGCATTCGTGCCGATTTTCCTTGACCTTGCAGAGACACCGGAATTTGCGAAATCGGGCGGAGCAGATCACGTGGCAGGATTCTGACAACCGGCGGTACGGAGCCGTCAACATTCCAGAGCTGCCGCGATCCGAACATGACGGTATGTGCGGCGAAATATGGACAGGAGAAGGCAAATGCCAGAGGCGAAGGTGAACGACCGAATATACTACGAGAGTTTTGAAGACGCGGTCGAGCGGAACCGACCAAGGATTCCCGAAGTCAGGAAGCGGCTGGAGGACGCAGGCGTCAAGTACGTAATGGGCGCCTGGATCGACATGCACGGCATCCCCAAGACGAAACCGGTGCCGATGAGAGAATTCGAGGAACTGTGCCTGGGCAAGGGGCCTCAATTTGCAGTTCATTCAGTCTCTTACGTGCCCGAACTTACTCCTGCCGACAGTGATCAGGTGGTGGTTCCGGACCTCGACGCGGTTTACATCTGTCCGTGGGACAGGTCCATGGCGATCATCATTTCCGATCTCTACTGGGAGGATGCACCTTACAATGTCTGTCCCCGACAGGCGCTGAGACGCATGATGCAAGAGGCGGCCCTTAAAGGCTATCGATTTTATGCCGGCGTTGAGCCGGAGTTCATCGTCATGAAGCACGACGAGAACGGCCTGCCGGTCAAGGCCTTTGACGACGACCCTGCAGATGGCGTGCGCCCGCGTCGCCAGGCATTTGGCTATGACATCGAGTACTCGATCGATTCGATGCCGTTCCTCAAGGACATGATCGATTACATCGAGGGGCTCGGCTGGAACCTGCATGACGTTGTCTGCGAGGGTGGCTATTCGCAGTTCGAACTGGATTTTCACTATACCAACATGCTGGAAATGTCTGACCGCTTCGTGTTTCTGCGCATCCTGCTCAAGGAGGTGGCCAAGACACATGGCCTGTTCGTGACCTTCATGCCCAAGCCCACCCTTGGCGATTGGCGATCGGGCGCGCACATCAACGTGTCGATCAGTCATGAAAGCCGGCCGGGCGAGAACATCTTCAAGACCGTGGATGGCGACTGGAGCGACGAATGTCGCTGGGCCGTGGGTGGGGTGTTGCGGCATGCAGAGGCGATCACCGCGATCACATGCCCGACTGTGAATTCCTATAACGGCCTGGTCCCTCGTGTCGGCGGATTCGAGGGCGGCACCGTGACCTGGGCCCCCACCAACATCGCCTACGGCTTCAACAACCGCTCGGCACAGCTTCGGCTTCCTCAAAACAGATACTGCATCGAGAACCGCGCCTGCGACATGACAATGAATGTCTATCTGGCGATGGCGATGCACCTGGCCTGCATGGTGCAAGGGATCGAGAAGAAGACCGATCCCGGCAACCCAACGGACTTCGACCTCTATGCGAAGACCGAGGCCGAGTTGGCCGGCCTGGGAATCCGGCGCCTGCCACGCACCCTGTTCCACGCAATGGAGGCGCTGCGTCAGGACAAGATGGCCGAACACGTCTTGGGCAAGGTCATGCTCAAGTCCTACCTCGAATACAAGGCTGATGAATGGGAACGCTATCACCAGTCGGTCACTGACTGGGAAGTGAAGGAATACCTGCGGCTCTACTGAATTCCCGGCAGTCGGGTTGCCCCGTGCAGGCCGGATGCAGGGAATCTGTCCAAGTGGAGGGAGGCGGCCATGCCGGACTGTCAGATTCTTGAACTTGGGGATTTTCCGCTTCTGTCAGGTGAAGTCCTGAAGGATGCCAAGCTTGCCTACCGGTGCTACGGCACGCTCTCGCCTGCGCGCGACAACCTGATTGTCTTGCCGACCTTCTACACGGGCACCGACACCCGCAATGAAGGCTTTTTCGGACGTGGGCGCGCCATTGACCCTGCACGCCATTTCATCGTCAGCCCGAACCTGTTCGGCAATGGCCGATCGTCGTCACCTTCGAACACGCCCGCTCCTCAGGACGGGCCGCGTTTTCCGCTGGTGCAGATGTGGGACAACATTGCCGCGCAGCACCGGCTGATTCATGATCAACTCGGAATCGAGAAGATTGCCCTTGTTGCAGGCTGGTCGATGGCCGGTTGCCAGTCCTACCAATGGGCGGCGCAATACCCGGACATGGTCGAGGCGATCCTGCCGTTCTGTGCATCTGCAAGGACTTCGCCACACAACTTCGTCTTTCTCGAAGGAGTCAAGGCGGCGCTTTGCGCCGACCACGTTTGGAATCGAGGCGACTACGACAGTGCACCGGTTGCCGGGCTGAAGGCCTTTGGCCGTGTCTATGCCGGCTGGGCCTTTTCTCAGACGTTTTATCGAGAAGGCCTCTATCGCAAACTGGGGTTCGAGACCATCGAGGAACTCTTGGTCGATTGGGAGATCGATCATGCCGAAGGCTGGGATGCCAACGATCTCCTGGCAAAGCTGGCAACCTGGCAGGCCGGAGACATCTCGGCCGGACCGCTATACAACGGCGACTTCAAGGCCGCGCTCGGGGCGATAAGGGCGCGTGCCATTTTGATGCCATGCTCGCAGGATCTCTACTTTCCTCCGGAAGACAACGAGATCGAGGCGCAGCACATGCCGAACGCCAATTTCCGGCCCTATGACTCGCCTTGGGGCCATTGCGCCGCCAATCCAGGCAACGACGCCGGTTTTGCCGCAGTGCTTGAAGCTGGGATTCGCGAGTTGCTCGGGGAATGAACGTGCGGGCGAACAGAGAACGCCGTGGAGGTCATCGTTCCGTTGGCCCGTGGCACGGTCGGGCAGATGGATGCCGGTCGGCACCGTCGTGGCAACTCGCAATTCGCATCTCCGCGAACCGCCGAGGCTTGGCGGAACGCCTGCCCGCCAAGGACGGTCCCTTCGTGCGAAGGACCTTGATCCGGCCCGTCAACACGATGGCCCTGGCGCCTGTGCGCGACGATGCCATGCAGTTCCGTGCGAAGACACCGGCCGGAACACTGAATTCAGCTCGACGCGCCCCATTCGGGCCAGTGTGTTCAATACCTCCCGATTCTGGATTATTGCAGGCTTTGCGTGACAAATTCGGGGACCTGTAACAGATATGCCGGACAAGCCCGGACCCAAGAAGGCAACGCGAAGGAGAGGTACCCATTCCGTTGAAGGGCGCCTGAACAGCGAGATCATCCGGCTGTTGGAGGATGATGGGCGGATGCCGTATTCCGAAATCGCGCTCAAGCTTCAGGTTTCGGAAGGAACCGTCCGGAACCGGGTGAACGGCATGAAGGATGCCGGGCTGTTGCGGATAGTGGCCATCGCGGACCCGTCCGCGTCCGACTACAAGGCGGACGCGATGATCTGCCTCAAGGTGGCCCCGGGCATTACCCCGCAAGCCGTGGCTGATCGGTTGGGTGAGTTGTCCAGCGTCGTGTACATTTTGTGGGTGACTGGGCGATTTGACCTGCTGGTGGAACTGATCTGCGACGATCCGGACGACCTCGCAGGCTTCCTGGAAGATCACATTCACGGCGTCGAGGACATAGTGGACGCCGAGGTAATGCTGGGGTTGAAGAACTTCAAGAACCAGTTTCTTCTCAAGCGTAACTGGAAGCCGCGCGACACCTGAGCAAGCTCAACGGCCGCCGAAATTGGACCTGTCGCGACCCGCATCAACTTTGCAGTTTCGCGTTCGCGAACAGGATGGCGCCGCGCAATTGGATCGCCGTCTGACCGTCCAGCCGTGCCGCCCTGTGTATCGGGCGCCGAAGCTTGTGAGTGTGAAGCACGGACTCCGGAGAAATGCAGGGGCGGTGAAGGCAGCTTTCTCGAGTCTTTCGAGATGCGGAGCGAATTCTCTAATGGTCAGACATAAGGCTTGATCTGAAAGTCCTTTCAATCCGCTCCACATCGCGCGACGCGACTTCGGCCGCTTCGGCGTGCTTGGCCCAATCGCGGACAGAAGCGCAAACTGCCTCAAGTATGTCCAGTGCTTTGCGCCGCCTAAGTCCAGCGGAGGAGGCAAACTGAAGGAGGTCGTCACGCACAAAGTCATTGCGGCGGCCAGCCAAGCTCATCTGGTGGTCGCGGGTCCATAGGCCATTTGGATTATAGGCGTAGGCGAGGTGATAAGCCGGGGACAGAGCCCATTGTCCGGACCGGTCCATCAAGAAGGAGACGTTCTTGACGTGGTCATCCTGATTGCGCGCTATGACGTTGAATAGTGCCCGGCGAAATTGTTCTTCGACCGCAACCATTCCAAGATTTAGTTCCCGAATCGTCATCATGGCTTGTTCATAGGAATACGCTGACGGGTCGTTGAAGTCGAAGTGCTGCATCGCCCCGAGAGACTGCATGTGGATCTTGCGGCCAGCATCGTCCCGATCGAAGCGCTTTGTCATGAAATGACTGCGGCCGCCCTCGTGATGGAGCCGGCATTCCGCCATGGATATCCCCGCCGCGCGCGCCATGCTGGCGTAGGCGAATTCGATCTTGCCGAAACCTTCAGGATCGCACAGTTCCTTGTCCCCGCTGCTCGAAACGCCGTCGAACTTGAGGAGCCAGTGCTCGAAGCCTTGGGC
>VYCX01000090.1:6718-7953 GCA_009843725.1 Boseongicola sp. SB0675_bin_26 | reverse complement strand
CGCCCGCCCAGTTCGAGGGCGACGGCACTCTCGTTCTCGGATAAGGAGCAGTTAGATGGCTGGCATTCCCCATGATAGCTACGAACCGAGCACTCGGGCCGAGTCCTGGCTGCATCGTCGGCTTCCTGTCCTCAGCCTCGTGTATGACACGCTGATGATTCCGACGCCGAAGAACCTGAACTGGATGTGGATCTGGGGCATTGTGCTGTCGTTCTGCCTTGGATTGCAGATCGTGACTGGCATTGTCCTGGCGATGCACTACACGCCGCATGTTGACTTGGCCTTTGCCTCGATCGAGCACATCATGCGGAACGTGAATGCGGGACACATGATCCGCTACGCGCACATGAACGGCGCGGCACTGTTCTTCATCGCGGTATATGCGCACATCTTCCGGGGACTTTACTATGGCGCCTACAAGGAGCCGAGAGAGGTCACCTGGATCATAGGCATCCTGATCTTCGTGCTGATGATGGGCACGGCATTCATGGGCTACGTCCTGCCTTGGGGCCAGATGAGCTTCTGGGGCGCAACGGTGATCACCGGCCTCTTCGGCGCGATCCCCTTCGTTGGCGAGCCGATCCAGACCTGGCTGCTCGGAGGTCCCGCCGTAGAAAATGCGACGCTCAACCGGTTCTTCTCGCTGCATTACCTCCTGCCATTCATCATTGCCGGCCTTGTCGTGGTGCATATCTGGGCTTTCCACACCACCGGCAACAGCAACCCGACCGGAGTGGAGGTGCGCAGGGGCTCACGTGAAGAGGCGAAGAAGGACACGGTTTCCTTCTGGCCTTACTACATCGTCAAGGACCTGTTTGCACTTGCTGTCATTCTGGCCGTGTTCTTCGCGGTTCTGGGATTCATGCCCAACTATCTCGGACATCCGGACAACTACATCGAAGCGAACCCGCTGGTCACGCCGGCCCATATCGTGCCTGAGTGGTACTTCCTGCCGTTCTACGCCATCCTCCGCGCCTTCACCGGCGAGGTGTGGGTGGTTCAGCTCGCGAGTTTCCTGACCGGCGGCATCATTGACGCCAAGTTCTTTGGAGTGCTTGCCATGTTCGGCTCCATTGCGGTCATGGCGCTGGCTCCCTGGCTTGACACCTCCAGCGTGCGTTCGGGCCGCTATCGTCCCATGTTCAAGTGGTGGTTCTGGTTGCTGGTCATCGACTTCTTCGTCCTGATGTGGCTCGGGGCCCGGCCGGCTGAGGAACCCTACGCCACGTTTGCCC
>VYCX01000090.1:0-6708 GCA_009843725.1 Boseongicola sp. SB0675_bin_26 | reverse complement strand
CGTTTGCCCTGATCGCCTCTGCGTTCTGGTTCTTCTACTTCCTGATCATCCTGCCCTTGCTTGGCGTGATCGAGAAGCCGCTGCCCAGGCCGGACACGATCGAGAAGGACTTTGATGATCACTATCCGCCGGATGGTGGCGCATCGACCAAGAGTGTTGCTGCGGAATGAAAGGACTGACGCACATGATCGGCAAGTTCACGCTTTCCGCGACTGTCGCCTTCGGGCTGGCCGCCCCTGCCATTGGCGCGGGCGGGGATGGCCATGTCGAGGACTTCGAGTTTTCGTTTGAGGGCCCGTTCGGCACCTATGACCAGATGCAGCTTCAGCGAGGACTGAAGGTCTATACAGAGGTGTGCTCGGCATGCCATGGCCTGCAGTACGTTCCGCTCCGCACGCTTGGCGATCAGGGAGGGCCGCATCTTCCTGAGGAGCAGGTTCGCGCCTACGCGGCCTTCTGGGAGGTCTTTGACGAGGAGCTGGACGACTTCCGTGCGGCCAAGCCCCAGGATCATTTCCCCGGATCCGGCGACGAGAACGCGCCCGATCTCAGCCTGATGGCGAAGGCGCGCGCAGGGTTCCACGGGCCATACGGCCTTGGCATCAACCAGTTCTTCAGGGGCATGGGCGGCCCGGAGTACATCGCTTCGCTTCTCTACGGCTACACCGGAAAGGAGAAGGAGGAGGCCGGGGCGGTTCTTTACGAGAACTCCGCTTTCTCTGGCGGCTGGATTTCGATGGCGCCGCCGCTCGAAGATGGCCTGGTCGAGTTCGACGACGATTCTCCCAATGACGTGCGAGCGATGTCACACGACGTGGCAGCGTTCCTGATGTGGACAGCGGAGCCGAAGCTCAATTCACGGAAGGAGGACGGTTTCGTCGCCGTGCTCTTCCTGATCATCCTGAGCGTGCTGCTGTATCTCTCGAACAAGCGCCTCTGGTCGCCCATCAAGCGTCGCGGCGCAGACGACGCTTGATTGCGTTTGCGAGGATTTGATGCGCCGCCCCCAAGCGGGGCGGCGTCTCCATTTCGTCCGACGCCGCGAAGCCCGGATTGGTCCGACATGAAAGACCCGCATGCATTTCGATCAGTCATTCCAGCAAGATGCGTGAGGTGAAGACCGATGACTGAGCCGAGCTTCACACTGGGGATCGAGGAGGAATTCCTTCTCATTGACAGCGGTTCGCTCGAACTGGCCGAGGCGCCGGACGCCCTCATGGAAGAGTGCGCTTCGATCCTTGGCAAACAGGTAGCGCCGGAGTTCCTGCGCTGCCAGATCGAGGTCGGTACGCAGGTCTGCAAGAACATCGGCGAGGCCCGGGAGGACCTGAAACGCCTGCGCACGACGGTTGCGGAGACCTCTGGCCGTTACGGGCTGACGCCGATCGCGGTTTCGTGCCACCCGACCGCGTCCTGGAAGGATCAGCACCATACGGACAAGGACCGCTACAATGCGCTTGAAAGCGATCTGGCGGGCGTTGCACGAAGAATGCTCATTTCGGGCTGCCATGTTCACGTCGGCATCGAGGATGACGAAACGCGCATCGACCTGATGAACCAGGCAGGCTACTTCCTGCCGCACCTCCTGGCCATGTCATGCTCGTCGCCCTTTTGGCAGGGCGAGGACACGGGACTGTCCAGCTACCGCCTGACGGTCTTCGACAACCTGCCGCGCACGGGCCTGCCGCCCCGGCTCGAAAGTTTTTCGAGTTACGAGCGCGCGGTGGAAGCGATCGTCAGGACAGGCGCAATCGAGGATGCGACCAAGATCTGGTGGGATCTTCGTCCGTCGCACAAGTTTCCGACGCTGGAATCGCGGATCTGCGACATGTGTCCCAGGCTGGAACACGCGTTGACCGTTGCGGCGCTGACCCAAAGCCTGATGCGGATGCTGTGGCGTCTCAAGCTGATGAACCAGCGCTGGCGCATCTATGATCATTTCCTTGTTGGCGAGAACCGCTGGCGAGCGCAGCGCTATGGCATGGGCGAGGGGCTGATGGACTTCGGCCGCAGGGAGCTGGTGCCGTTTGCGGACCTGCTCGAAGAGCTGATCGAGATGGTGTCAGAAGATGCCGACGCGCTTGAGTGCCGGGCTGAAGTCCATGCCGCACGCAACATTCTTGCCGAGGGCAACGGCGCGGACCGGCAACGTCGCGTCCGTCAAGCAAACCTTGAAGGCAACTGCGATGAAGGCGATGCCATGAGAGCCGTCCTGGCGTCGCTTGTCGAGGAGTTCCACGCCGATCTCTGAAGCGCGAGCGCGGCGTGACGTCGGTCCTGTCGCAGGGCGGTATCGCTCAAGGTCCCGGTGACTTCGAAGGTGAAGGCAGGGTTTGTCCGTCGCACTCGCTGTCGTTCGGTCCGGAGGTCCTCCGCGACGATCCGGCTTTGCGGAACTGCATCCGCTCCCTCAGAATGCTTCGTATCCTCGCGGCGAAGCTCGGGCGTGCAGGGAGTCGCTCTACGGACGGAATGCGCCGCCGCTCGAAATATGGAAATGCGCCACGAAGTCGCGAAGTCTGCTGCAGTGATCAGGCGTCTTCCAGAATGCCCTTCTCGCGCGCAAGCTCTTGCATCTTGGTCTGGAGCTTTTCGAACGCGCGGACCTCGATCTGACGGATGCGCTCGCGGCTCACCTTGTACTGGCGAGAGAGCTCATCCAGCGTTGCCGGCGCATCCATCAGGCGCCGCTGTGTCAGGATATTCTGCTCACGCTCGTTCAGCACGGCCATGGCTTCGGCCATCAATTCGCGCCGGATTTCCAGTTCGTCATGTTCGGCGTAGTCGCTGGCCTGGTCCGCTGTCTCGTCTTCCAGCCAGTCCTGCCATTCCGCAGCGCCCTCGCCGTCCGCCGAGATCGTGGCGTTAAGAGACGCGTCACCTCCGGACAGGCGCCGGTTCATCGAGATGACCTCCTCCTTGGTGACATTGAGGTCATGCGCGATGCGATCCACGTGTTCAGGTCGAAGGTCTCCGTCTTCCAAGGCTCCGATGCGCGCCTTGGCCTTGCGAAGATTGAAGAAGAGTTTCTTCTGCGCACTGGTTGTGCCGAGCTTGACGAGGCTCCAGGACCGGAGGATGTATTCCTGGATCGACGCACGGATCCACCACATGGCATAGGTGGCGAGCCGAAAGCCCTTCTCGGGGTCAAACCGCTTCACGGCCTGCATCAGGCCCACATTGGCCTCGGAAATCACTTCAGCCTGGGGCAGGCCATAGCCACGATAGCCCATTGCAATCTTTGCCGCGAGCCGAAGATGGGAGGTCACGAGCGCATGGGCCGCTTCGGTGTCCTGGTCTTCGACCCACCGCTTTGCGAGCATGTACTCCTCTTCCTGCTCCAGCATGGGGAATTTCCGGATCTCCTGCAGATAGCGGTTGAGCCCGCCCTCTGGGGTTGGTGCCGGAAGATTCGAGTAATTTGCCATGTTCCGCTGTCCCTTGTCCGCGTAATGTTGCGACGTTTAACATATGGTCAATCGCACCATTCAGTTCAAGGCCCGAGTAGAGTCCCTTTTCTGCAATGCCGCAACCTCGTTTCTGCGATGCCGCAAAGAAAGAATGGACGAAGCTGGCGACCGTCGCCACTCACAGCTCCGTGCGCTCACGGATTCGTGCTTGTCTTGTGCATTGCGTGTCGTGAAACACGTCATCTTGAACATGAACTCCTGTTTCCGTGCGGCATTGCTTTGGGCCGATTGAGCGACTTGGCCTGCACTGCCGGCTCGCGCCGCCGTTCGGGGGATGAAGATGATAGTCAGGTTTTTCGCAGCGCGTCAAGCACTTGCGCGATGTCGCCGGGGAGCGGGCTTTCAAAGCGCATGAATTGATCCGAAGCAGGGTGGACGAACCCCAGGGTCGCGGCATGAAGCGCCTGACGGGCAAAGGAATTTGCAGCAGCTGCGCCTGGAACGGCCTCGGACAGTCGGCGGCGCCCGCCATAGTCCGGGTCGCCGATCAGGGCGTGTCCAATATGGGCCATGTGAACTCGTATCTGGTGCGTGCGGCCTGTTTTCAGGCGGCAGCGAACGAGGGCAGCGTGATCACCGAATGTTTCAATTGCCTGAATGCGGGTTACAGCCCTTCGGCCGCCATGCCTGAGCACGGCCTGTTTCTTGCGGTCGGTCCTGTGGCGTCCGATTCGGGTGTCAAGTGTCACGGTGCCGTCGGTATCGAAGCTGACGCCCGAGATGCCGCGCAGCCGAGGACTTCCAGGATCCGGAGCGCCGTGGCAGAGCGCCAGGTAGCTGCGTTCGACGGAGTGCCTGGCAAACTGTGCCGCGAGTCCGTGATGTGCGGCGTCGGATTTGGCGACGACAAGCATCCCGGACGTATCTTTGTCGATTCGATGGACGATTCCGGGGCGTCTCTCTCCGCCGACGCCGGAGAGGTCGTCTCCGAAATGATGCAGGAGCGCATTGACCAATGTGCCTGACGGTGCCCCGGAGGCAGGATGGACGACCATCCCCGCCGGCTTGTCGACGACGGCGACGTCGGCGTCCTCGTAGACCACCGCAAGGGGAATGTCCTCGGGTCGCATATGCGTGTCAGCGGCGTCCTTGACCGTGACCTTGTAGACTTGCCCTTGGGCGGCGCGGCCCCTGAGGTCGCGGACGACGGTTCCGTCGCGGCTGACGGCGCCCTCGGCCAGGAGCCTCGCAAGCCGGGAGCGCGACAGGTATGCCTCCGCTGGCACATCGCGCGCAAGCGCCTTATCAAGGCGGGACGGTGGATCATGACCTATTGTGACAAGGACTGTGCGGGACATGAAAGACGGGCAGGCTCTGGACACGAGGACGCTGAAATACCTGAAGGCACTGGTGACGATCCTGACTGTCACCATGATCCTTGGATTTCTAGCAATCGTTGCGCTCTTTGTCATGCGTTTTGGCGAGATGGCGCGCATGGAGCTTCCTGACGAGATCGTGCTGCCCGAGGGGGTCCGGGCCACGGCGTTCACGCGAGGTGGCGACTGGTTCGCGGTTGTCACGGATGCGGACGAGATCCTGATCTACAGCCAGGTGACGGGGAATCTCCGTCAGCGCGTTGCGATTTCGTCGGAGTAGCGGGCGACCGGGCAACTGCACCTTCACGGTTGTTTGCCTTTGCTTCCTGGCCGATGGGGAAGGGCGCGCCGGCGCCTGACATTCGCGACTGTCCCGAGCGCCCGATGGAGCAGACTTGGCCGAGATGCTTGGTACCGCCTCCCCGGCTCGAACGGGGGACCTCTTGATCCACAATCAAGCGCTCTAACCTACTGAGCTAAGGCGGCACGCGAGCGTTCCTAGTGCCGAGACTCCACAATTGCAAGCGCCGGTGCAAGCAGGGCTCCCGGGTCTGCTTGACAAGGTCAACGCCGAACATGTGGACATCTTGGAGCGAGACTCGGCGAAATCCGTTCTTCTCCTGTTGCGCACATGTGGTCGACGGCCTTCGTGTTTCCGGGGCTCCGAATGTCCCTGGCCCCCCGACAGGCACGGTTCGGTTCGACTTGAGGTCTTCCGTTCCGGGCTTTGGCTGCGGCGCCCCTCTAGGCTGCGACCATCGGTTCAATGCCTGACGCGTTAACCTCCTTGGACGCGGCCGCCATGTCGTAGTTGGCCTGCATGTTCATCCAATAGGCCGGGGTCGTGTTCAAGGCGCGGGCAAGTCGCAGGGCCGTGTCTGGCGTCATCCCGGTCACCCCCTTGACAAGCCGCTCGATCCGCGTCGGAGAACGCCCAGGCGGCGGGCAAGGGCAATCGCTCCCATGTCCAGGGGATCAAGATAGAGCTCCTTCAGGACTTCGCCGGGGTGCATTGGTTCTTCAAGCAGGCTCATGAGGGGTTCCTTTCATTGGTAATCGACAATCTCGACATCGGTGGGGCCATTTGGCGTCCAGACAAAGCAAATGCGCCATTGGTCGTTGATCCGCACGGAATGTTGCCCTGCCCGATCACCTTTCAGCACTTCCAAGTGGTTCCCGGGTGGAAAGCGCAAGTCTTCCGCCTGGATGGCTGCATCCAGCGCGGTGAGCATCGCCCGGGCGCGGTTACCAAGTCACCGGGAAAGCCCTTGCCATGCTCGCCCTTCATGGCGCTGGTGGCGAGCTTGTCCCTGGTTCCTTGGATCATCGTCAGCGTGTATCAAGGTGCGATACAGAATCTTGTGCGAATTCTGATTGACGCGGGACACGGGTCGAGGTCGTTGCTCGCCCGTTGTTGCTGGCCAGGTTCGGTCGGGTCGCGCCGTGCGATTCCGCATGAAGCCCATGAGGACTTCGCTGACAAGATGTCCGGCCCTTGCGTCAAGTCTCTCATTTGCGACGTGGAGACGAGCATGTCGCTGGATCGGCCAACTGGCGTCACCGGCGGCAAGGTCGCGGAAGACGGGACAGTAAACGCTGACGGTTGTCCGCCTCGGAGGAACGGCAGTCCTCACCATTGTCAATCCATGCCGTCCGGGCTACCCGGAGATCCGGGACGGGAGGCGCCGAAATGGGGATCGACAAGGAGAGCGAGCTGGAGGCCAACCTTCAGGTTGGCCCAACCACGCTGGGCATGGTGCGCATCTTCGTCGAGGGCGACGGCCTGGAGATCCCCATGGACTTCGATCCTGATGAAGCCGACGAGATTGCGGACGAAATCAAGGCTGCGGCGGGCAGGGCGCGTGCCATTTCTATGAAACGGTCGTAGGTTTCGCTGCACCGTAGTGACCGGGGTCCCAAGC
>VYCX01000025.1 GCA_009843725.1 Boseongicola sp. SB0675_bin_26 | reverse complement strand
CGGACAGGAACCGACGGGCGCCCAGGCGGGCCAGGCGTTCAGAGGTCTGCATGAAATCTCGGACGTTTCCGTCGGGTGGCGACACGAGTGAGGAAGACCATTCCATCACGTGGTCGCCCGAGAAGACCACGTCATCCAACCTAAAGGCAAGATGACCGGCAAAGTGGCCGGGTGAGTGAATCACGTCAAGCTGCCAGCCCTCGCCGTTGACGACGTCTCCGTCGGATATCTGGATGTCGGGTCTAAACAGGCTGTCGACACCTTCTCCGCCGCCCGAGAGGCCCGCTTCCGCGAGACCTTGCATTGTTGCGTTGCGCCCAGCCTCAGGTGTCCCGAAACCCAGCACGGTTGCCCCGGTCCGCTCGGCCAGAGTCCGGGCGAGCGGGCTGTGGTCGGCATGCGCGTGCGTAATCAGTATTTGAGTGACATGCTCGCCCGCTGTTGCCCGCAGAATTGCGTCAAGATGAGCTTCATCCTCGGGCCCGGGATCAATGACGGCAACCTGCCCTTGGCCGACAATGTAGCTGTTCGTTCCCCAATGGGTCATCACGCCCGGATTCGGGGCGAGGACGCACCGAATTCCGTCTGCGACAGTTCGAACAAGCCCTGCCTGAGGTTTGCTCATCGGCCCCTTTTTCTCCCGCTCCAACGCCCTTAGGGTCATGCCATGATTGCGCGGCTTCTGAAATACTGGATGCCAAGGACCTTTTACGGGCGCTCGACGCTGATCCTGCTCGTGCCTGTGACCGTCATCATGGTGGTCGTCACGGTCGTGTTCATCCAGCGCCTGTACGAGGGTGTGACCGAGCAGATGACGGTTGGCGTGGCGCATGAGATCAAGCTCATCCTTGGCCGAATCGACGTCGATTCGCCTGACACGGACAGCGCGTTCGAAGCGGCTTTGGAGGTTGCCAAGCCCCTTGGCATCGGAATCTCCCCAGGAGCCGTGCCGCCCTTGACACGACGTGACTGGTTCGACCTGTCAGGAAAGACCGTCATTGCAACGCTTGATCGAGAAATCGAGCAATTGCTCGGCGTTGATCTGGTCGGCCTTCACGGTTTTGCTCGCCTTTCCGTCGGAACCGGGGCTGGGCCGGCCGAACTGATCGTGTCCCGGCGGCGGCTCAATGCACGCAACCCGCATCAGTTTCTCGTCCTGATCGGGTTTACGGCGCTCTTGATGTCTGCGATCGCGCTCCTGTACATGCGCAACCAGATCCGCCCCATTCGGCGCCTTGCACGCGCAGCGGAGGCATTTGGAAAAGGGCGCGTCGTGCCGTACGAACCGAGCGGTGCCACCGAGGTTCGATTGGCAGGCAAGGCGTTTCTTGACATGCGCGGACGAATAGAGCGCCAGATCGAGCAGCGAACTCTGATGCTGTCCGGGGTCAGCCACGATCTCAGGACGCCACTGACCAGAATGAAGCTCGGGCTTTCGCTCATGGATGACAGTTCCGAAGCGGAGGCGATGCGTCGTGATGTTCAGGACATGGAAGGCATGCTGGAAGCCTTTCTGTCGTTCGCGAGGGGTGACGTCTTGGAGACGCCCGAGCAAATTGATCCCTTGGAATTCGTGCGCAAGCTGACGAATCGAATCGCGCGAAGCGAGCCGGTGGTCCTTGGCGCGCTGGAAGGCGAGGGGCGTGCAATGCTGCGCCGGGCGGCGTTGCAGCGCGCCCTCGAGAACCTGATTGTCAATGCAGTGCGCTATGGTGGTCAAGCCAAGGTGTCGGCACAAGCTGCCAATGATCGAATCAGATTTGTCGTGGAGGACAGCGGGCCAGGCATTCCGGAAGACTTGCGTGAATTCGTGCTCAAGCCGTTCATCCGGCTGGACTCCGCCAGGAATCAGGATGGCGGCTTGGGCGTTGGGCTTGGCCTGTCGATTGCCGCAGACGTGGCGCGACAACATGGTGGAACATTGTTGCTTGGGGAAAGCGCGGATTTGGGCGGATTGAAAGCCGAGATTTCCATCCCGAGATGAAAGGGGCGGCAAGTGGAGCCGCCCAATTCCCCAGTTCAGATTTCCAGGCTCTTGGCTGACTTGCCTTTGTCCATTGCCTCCCTGAACCAGGCCGGCTGGCGCCCACGGCCGGACCAGGTCTGGCCGGGATCGCTCGGGTTCCGGTACTTCGGCGGTGCAGGGGACTTGCGGTATTTTCTCTTCTTGCCCTGGACTTCACTGACGGTCAAACCGTGCTTCTTTGCAATTTTCTGGACAGCGTCCTGAAGTTCTTGTGTCGCTGCGGCAATCGCGCGTGTCCGGGTGGTCTTGAGCTGGTTTTCGACGCCTCGTTTGAGGGCCTTCAGTTCCTTTTCGGAAAGTTTTCCGAGGTTGATTTTCGCTACCATGCGGCTCTCCTTGGTTGCGATGGCGCAAATGGCCATTTTAGCACTAATTTTGTGCTACATATCTATTGCCTGAAGTGCAACTCTGAATGTCCGGGCGTGAGAAATTTCTGAAGTTTGGCGCTGGCACTTCCATCTTTGGTTGAAACTTGACATTGGATCCGACGTCAGTCCTTGCGCCGATGCTGACTTTAATTATCTAAATCAAGTAGTTATATCTAAAGTGATAGCACTGAATTCATGACGCTTGGCTAGCGTTCCAGAACTTTGACGCTAAACCAGACATGTCCTGATTGGATTTCCGCGTATGTGCGGTTGCCTACTTGCTTTCGTTCAGAGGCAAGCTTGTCGACCTCGCAACGTGACAAGGAAGGCTCCGCTGTCATTTGCCTACTTTTCGACATTGAGGCACTCAAGCGCGATCTACGGAAATTCGGAACGTGATTGATGTCCATTCCAGGTTGTGGACCCCATTGTCGCACCTGGCTTTATCCAACCAAATGCTGAAACGGCTATCACTTCGCGAACGTGAGCTGCAATGCACCGGCCGAAGTGTCGTGCAGTTCGATGCGTTAGCGCCCAATTGGGGCAAACACGATTCCCAATCGAACGCTGGAGGCGTTGGTGGCAGCGGGTTGAGCGGATGGCGGGCAATTGATGCTCTTTGTGTCTTGGGCGTTGGCGTGATGGATAATTTACTAGACGTGGCATTTCCTGGTGCCACCCAAGGGCCAAACCGCAACCTTGAACAACCGCCCGACTCTAGACGAATGGGCCCGTCTGGAGCCAAGGGCGTGTCCTTTGTTGGCGTAATGAGAGAATATTGGCGTAATGAGAGAAGTTCATCGGTGTACCCACCATCTCGACAAAATCATCGAAGTTACTGAAATCGGCTGTCTGATGCTCGGATTGCCAGACGATAGCACCATTCGTCAATTGACAATTGTGAACAATGGCGATGTGCCTCAGTGCAGCTATACGTGCGTTTTGCCGGAGAGCCTGAGTTCCGCGTGTGTTGATGTGGGCGCAGCTGTATCTTTCTTTCTGCGTGCATTTTCCTGCGGCAGCATCTCGCTCTGGTTGGTGTTCAACATCGCGTTGGTATAGTCCTGAATTGGGCGAGTGGTAGGCCCGGAGGGACTCGAACCCCCAACCAAAGCGTTATGAGCGCTCTGCTCTAACCAATTGAGCTACGGGCCCGGCCTCGGTGGAGGGCATAGCAGACGCGACGCGACGGTCAAGCGTCGCGCCTCCCGTGGACACCGTGGCAGCGTTCCGGTATCCGCTGCCGAAACCGGAGAAGGGCACGCATGGCCACAGGCGGTCTCACTTATGCGGATGCGGGCGTGGACATCGACGCGGGCAACGCGCTTGTCGAGCGAATCAAGTCCGCCTCCGTCCGAACCTCTCGGTCTGGCAATGTTGACGGCTTGGGCGGGTTTGGCGGCATGTTCGACCTGAGGGCGGCGGGGTACGAGGATCCGATCATCGTGGCCGCGACGGACGGAGTCGGAACCAAGCTGAAGATCGCCATCGAAACCGGCCATTTCAGCGGCGTCGGCATCGATCTCGTGGCAATGTGCGTGAACGACCTGGTTTGCCAGGGCGCAGAACCACTGTTTTTCCTGGACTATCTTGCGACCGGGCGTCTCGATGTCGACCGGGCGGCTCAGGTGATCGAGGGCATAGCCGAAGGCTGTGCACTGTCGGGATGTGCCCTGATAGGCGGCGAAACGGCGGAAATGCCCGGGATGTATGCGGGCGATGACTTCGATCTCGCGGGCTTTGCCGTTGGTGCAATGGAAAGAGGGCGAGGACTGCCTGCCGGAGTGTCCGAAGGAGACGTGCTGCTCGGGCTTGCCAGCGATGGCGTGCACTCGAACGGATTTTCACTGGTTCGACGCATCGTGGAAGAGCACGACCACTCTTGGGATGATGCGTGCCCTTGGGCTGAAGACTCACTTGGTCAGGCGTTGCTGACACCGACCAAGCTCTATGTCCGAGGCGCCGTCAATGCCATTCGGGCCGGTGCTTTGCACGGGCTGGCGCACATCACCGGCGGTGGCTTGACCGAGAACTTGCCACGGGTGCTGCCCGAAGATCTCGGCGCCGAAATCGACCTCGGCGCATGGGAATTGCCTCCGGTCTTTGCATGGCTGGCCGAGAAAGGCGGTTTCGCCGAACCGGAATTGCTGCGAACCTTCAACGCCGGAATCGGAATGGTGGCGGTCACACCTGAGGTGTCGGTTGAGTCCGTGGCGACCGCGTTTGCGGATTGCGGGCATCAGGTGTTCCGGATTGGTCGGGTGGTTGCGGGCGACGATGTCGTCTTTCAAGGCAAGCTGCTTTGACGCGGGTCGCCATCCTCATCTCCGGTCGCGGTTCGAACATGGATGCGCTCGTGCGGGACATGATCGGGAACCACCCGGCCCGTCCGGTTCTCGTGCTGTCGAACGTGCCGGAAGCCAAAGGGCTGAGACGGGCCAGGGAGATGGATGTTGAGACTGCGGTCGTGAGTCACCGTCCGTTCCGAGGCGACAGGGCAGCCTTTGAGGCCGCCTTGACCAAGCGACTTGAGACGGTCCGACCGGACATCATCTGCCTTTCCGGATTCATGCGCATCCTTACACCTGAATTCATAGAGCGCTGGTCCGGCCGCATCCTGAACATCCACCCATCGCTCCTGCCCAAATACCCGGGCCTTGACACGCATGCGCGCGCCATCGCGGCTGGCGACGACGAGGCGGGATGCACGGTTCATGAGGTTACGGACCAGCTCGATGCCGGTCCGGTTCTGGGGCAGGCGCGTGTGCCAATCAACATTGGCGATACGGCCGATGCACTTGCGGCTCGTGTGCTGACCGTGGAGCACCAACTCTATCCGGCGGTCCTGCGTAGATTCGCGATCGGCGACAGGTCGCCGGTTTACCTGCCCAAGGGGATCGCGCCGAACGCCCGCGCAGATCCTGGATCAGGTTCAGGGACAATGCATTGAGATGATCACGATCACGACCACGCAAGAACTCGAAGCGTTCTGCGGGAAGGCGTCTTCTGCGCCATACCTGGCAGTTGACACAGAATTCATGCGGGAGCGGACCTACTACTCGAAACTGTGCCTTGTGCAATTGGCAGTGCCGGGGACGTCTGAAGACGCCGCCGTTCTCGTTGATCCGCTGGAAGACGGCTTGGCCCTCGATCCACTGTATGAACTTCTCGGAAACAGGAATGTCACCAAGGTCTTTCATGCAGCCAGGCAGGACGTCGAAATATTCTTCGTCGAGGGTGGGGTCATTCCATTGCCTCTCTTCGATACGCAGGTCGCTGCCATGGTGGCGGGATTTGGCGAGCAGGTAGGGTACGAAACGCTTGTCCGAAAGATTGCAAGGGCGGAACTCGACAAGTCTTCCCGTTTCACGGACTGGTCGCAGCGTCCGCTTAGCAATGCGCAAAGGCGCTATGCATTGGCGGACGTGACGCATTTGCGCGACATCTATGAGCATCTTTCTGCAGAACTGGACGCATCAGGACGGCGGCCCTGGGTCGAAGAGGAGATCGCCCTGCTTGTCGATCCGGCAACCTATGCAATCGAACCTGATGAAGCTTGGCGGCGCGTCAAGACTCGTTCCGAATCGGGGCGGCATCTTGCCGTCGTTCGAGAGCTTGCAAGGTTCCGCGAAACCTACGCCCAAGACAAGAACATTCCGCGCAACCGAGTGATCAAGGATGACGCGATTCTGGAACTTGCGTCGACAAGGCCCCGGACAATGGAGCAACTCTGCCGATCCCGGCGCCTGCCGCGAAATGCCCGCAAGGGCGAGATTGCAAGCGGATTGCTCGCTGCCGTGAAAGCTGGAATCGAGACGCCTGACGACCGGCTGCCGAGTTCGGGTCGCCCGCACGGCCAGGCACAAGTGAATCCTGCTCTCGCAAGCCTGTTGCGCGTTCTGCTCAATGCCAAGTCGGAAGAACTCGGTGTCGCGCAGAAGTTGATCGCAACATCGTCCGAGCTCGATGAGATTGCGGCCGGGAACTACGACTGCCAGCCCTTGACGGGCTGGCGACGAAAAGTGTTCGGCGAGGATGCGCTCGGCCTTTGCAAGGGGAAGCTCGCCCTTCGTGCCAAGGGAACGTCGGTCGAAGTTTTCGAGGTCTGATTCGCGTCGGGCGTGGCGGCCCGCCTGTCAGGGCTGGACAGACCTGGAATTCAGCACTCCGTTGACCTGAATCGTCCGGACACCGGCGAGACGAGCATCCGAGACGAAAAGCGCGGCGGTGAGCACCCGTGACTGCTGCGTCGACTGGCGCCGTGTTTCGCGTGGTGGCACCGCACGGAAACTGTAGGACAGAACGCCATCTACCGGCTTGCCATCGGGAGCGTCGTTGACGAGTTCCGGCCTGAACCAGCCTTGGGTCGTAGGCAAGGCCGTTGCGAGAACGATGGCACCGCCCGTCACGTCCTCAACGGCAAGGGACGTGATCTCGGCCACCCGGGGACGAATGTCTTCGTTCGAATGCCGAAATTCGTCTCCCGCTGAGTCCGAAGGGGACTCTGATTGCGAGCCGCCGATGCGAGGGAAGGCGCCGCATCCTGACAAAAGTCCGGTTGCCATGAGACCCATGAGAACTGATCTGCGTGACGTCATTGTCCTTGCCCCTTGGACATGTGTAGATGGGTTGACGGCATCACCCGATCTCCTTGCGACGTTTTTTGCGTTTCGCCGGGTCTCCGGAGAGACTGCCCTCCACATGCTGAAGCGCCAATGCCGGAATTCATGTCCCTTTTGCAGGCGTCACGGCATGGACGGAAGCCTTGCATGACGTTAACCTGAGATCGGCAGGACACAGGCCTGCTTTCGTGGCAAGGCATGCATAGCACATGCGAAGGACACGGCAAGGCAGAAAACGGCAAGCTCAAGGAAACAAGCTTCTATCCACGCCTTCCTTGGGGCAACTGTCAGGCCGTCTGCACGGGCTTCAAAGGCCTCCGCCTCTGGACCTTCAACGGATCTCGCCCTAATTGGGAATCCATGGCACAGGAAGAATTCGAAGAAATCGTGGATGCCTTCGACTACCTCGAAGAGTGGCAGGATCGCTATCGCCACGTCATCGATATGGGCAAGGCGATGCCTCCTCTGGACGAGGCGCTGAAAGTGCCGGCCACGAAGGTCGAGGGCTGCGCAAGCCAGGTCTGGCTGGTGCCGAAAGTCGAGGGCGCGGGCACCACGGCGACCTTCACCTTCGAAGGTGAGAGCGATGCCGTAATCGTGCGCGGGCTGATTGCGGTTCTGAAGGCGCTGTTCTCGGGATTGAGCGTGCGCGAAGTTCTGAAGGTTGACGCGCGCGCCGAACTGAATCGCCTTGGATTGGAAGAGCACCTGACGTCGCAGCGTTCGAACGGCCTTCGTTCCATGGTGAAGCGGATCCAGGAGCTGGCTGGCAGGGTCGGCGGGAAATAGGACGCCCGCGCAATTGCCTTCGGGCATGACCGAAAGCCGCGCTGTTCGGAAGTGCATTCACCTCCCGCATGGCTGCCATGCAAGACTGGATGAAGATTGGACTTTCCGCGCCATTGCGGGTATTGCGGCGCGCAGGCAGATGCGGGTATTGCGG
>VYCX01000033.1 GCA_009843725.1 Boseongicola sp. SB0675_bin_26 | reverse complement strand
CGGCCTCGTCCTCACCCTGGGGATAAGTCATGATCTCGGCGCCCATGAGCCGCGAGAGAAACACGTTGCCGGATTCTCGGTAGCGGTTCGACTTGCCCGGGACGCGGTCTTCCAACTGCACGATCGGTTGCATCCCCTGCGCTCGTGCAACCGCGACCGCCAGTCGAGCGAAATTTGACTGCACTGCGCCAGTGATCAGGATCGTATCGGCACCTTCCGACAATGCCGCGCCAAAATGGTACTCCAGCTGCCGCGCCTTGTTTCCGCCAAAGGTCGGTCCCGCCAAATCATCCCGCTTGATGAACAGCTCGACCCCCAACAGCTCGGACATTCGCTCGGACACGGCCAACGGTGTCGGACCGGAAACGATGTTCAGCTTCCGATGCATGTCCTTGCTCGACATCACCCGTTTCCCTCAACTGGACCCGGCGGTGGAAATGTCCGTGACGTGCCAGCTCCGCCAACGCCCGTTGCACGCCGGTTCCCGACGGTGTTGACCCAGATCATGGCCCGATTCCTCCCGCGCTCCTTCTGGCCGATGCAATTCTCTTGCCGATCACACAAGGGCACCGGCCACTCATCCTCGGCCTTCATGATCACCTGGCGCGGGCTCCTGCGCCCGCCCTGATCGTCACCTCCCGGCAGCGACGCCCGTACACGTATGCACCGTCACCCACCGGAATGTGAAGTATCAGGCTCAGGAGCGTACAGCCAGCAACCTGCCTTGCCTTCCGCCCTCCGCCATTGTCCGTGGCGCTCCTTCGCCTCGCGGGCCATCGCCTGGACATCAAGCAGTGCATCACCGTCCGAGGCCATTCCCGGACCTTGCTGTTGCCAACGCATCCGGAAACCGTGGATCAAGTCCGAAAGATGCCTGACGCCGGCGCCAATTGCGTCACCCCTGCCATCGGGCTACATCCACCCGGAAACGCTGAACGGAGAAAAGCCAGATGAAGGCTCACCAGTTCGTCTACCACATGGACGGAGTGTCAAAGGTGCTTCCGGGCAACCGGAAATGCCTCGAGAACATCCGCCTTTCCTTTCTGCCGGGTGTCAAGATCGGTGTCGTGGGCGTCAACGGCGCGGGCAAGTCGACCCTGATGCGAATCATGGCCGGGCTGGACAACGAATTCACGGGAGAAGCCTGGGCGGCCGACGGCATACGTGTCGGATACCTGCCGCAGGAGCCTCAACTGGATGACTCCCTCAACGTTCGCGAGAACGTGATGCTGGGCGTATCGGCGAACAAGGCCAAGCTTGATCGCTTCAACGAACTCGCAATGAACTACTCGGAAGACACGGCCGAGGAAATGGCGCAGCTTCAGGACGAGATCGACTCGCGGAACCTCTGGGACCTCGACGCCCAGATCGATGTTGCGATGGAGGCCCTGCGCTGTCCTGCGGACGACGCAGAGGTCGACTCGCTATCCGGCGGCGAGAAGCGCCGCGTCGCGATTTGCAGGCTTCTCCTTGAAGCTCCGGACATGCTCCTGCTTGACGAGCCGACCAACCATCTCGATGCCGAAACCGTCGCATGGCTCCAGCAGCACCTCATCAACTACAAGGGCACTTGTCTCATCGTCACGCACGACCGCTACTTCCTGGACGACATCACTGGATGGATCCTTGAGCTCGACCGCGGCCGCGGCATTCCCTACGAGGGCAACTACTCGGCCTGGCTCGAACAAAAGGCCAGACGCCTCGCGCAGGAGGCCCGGGAAGATCGTGCGCGCCAGAAGACGCTTGAACGCGAACTCGAATGGATCCGTCAGGGCGCGAAGGCACGCCAGGCAAAGCAGAAAGCACGGATCAACGCCTACAACGAACTCGCGGCACGCTCCGAGAGCGAGAAGCTCTCGCGCGCCCAGATCATCATCCCGAACGGACCGCGCCTCGGTTCAAAGGTGATCGAGGTGAACGGTCTCAAGAAGGCCATGGGCGAGAAGCTCCTGATCGAAGACCTGTCCTTCAGCCTGCCGCCCGGCGGAATCGTCGGCGTCATCGGCCCGAACGGTGCCGGAAAGACCACCCTGTTCCGGTTGCTTGCCGGCCAGGAACAGCCCGACGGCGGAGGCATAGAGTTCGGCGACACGGTGCAGCTTGCCTATGTCGACCAGTCCCGTGACGATCTGGACGCCAACGCGACCGTCTGGGAGGAAATCTCGTCGGGCGCCGAGATCATCGAGCTCGGCGATGCCAGGCTGAACAGCCGTGCCTACTGTTCTGCATTCAATTTCCGGGGCGGGGACCAGCAAAAGAAGATCGGGATGCTGTCGGGAGGCGAACGAAACCGCGTCCACATGGCAAAGCTCCTGAAGGCCGGAGGCAACGTCCTGCTTCTGGACGAGCCGACCAACGACCTCGACGTGGAAACATTGAGAGCCCTGGAGGACGCCCTCGTCGACTTTGCAGGATGCGCGGTGGTCATCTCGCATGACCGCTTCTTCCTCGACCGAATCTGCACCCATATGCTCGCCTTCGAGGACGAGGCCAGCGTGGAATGGTTTGAAGGCAATTTCGAGGACTACGAGGAAGACAAGAAACGGCGACTCGGCCCGGGCGCCGTGGAACCGAAGCGCATCAAGTACAAGAAATTCGCACGGTAATGCCCGGCCCGACATACGCTTCCGAAAGCTCGCGGCAATCCTTGGAGGGCATAGCATGGATGGTCCTGACCGGCATCCTCTTCGTTGGAATGACGGCAGCGGTCAAGCATGGTGCGGCGGACCTCCCTGCCGCCGAATCCGCATTCCTGCGGTTCGCCTTCGGGCTGGCCTTCCTGGCGCCAATGACGGGAACGCTGCTCAGAACGCGCCTCAGCGGGCGGCAGTGGCGGCTCATCGGGCTGCGCGGCGCCGTGCACACGCTTGGCGTCTGCCTCTGGTTCTACGCCATGACCAGGATAACCATTGCCGAGGTCACGGCAATGAACAACCTGATCCCGGTTTACGTGACCCTTGGCGCCGTGCTGTTTCTGGGCGAGGCCTTGGCGATCCGCCGTCTGGTCGCGGTCGCGATTGCGTTCCTCGGCGCCTTGCTCATTCTCAGGCCAGGGCTGCGGGAACTCTCGGACGGCCATCTTGCAATGGTATTCGTGGCCATGTGCCTCGCTGGCAGCTACCTTTTCGCAAAGCGAATGACGGCCGAGCTTCCAGCCTCGGTGATCGTTGCGATGATGTCGATCGTCGTCACGATTTTCCTCCTCCCGCTTGCGATTGCAGTCTGGCGCTGGCCGACCTCCGGCGAAATCGCCTGGACAATGCTGATCGCGTGCCTCGCGACCTGCGGCCACTACACGATGACCAGGTCGTTTGCCGTCGCGCCGTTGAGCGTGACCCAGCCGGTTGCCTTTCTGCCGCTCGTCTGGTCGGTGCTCTTCGGATTCTTCGTGTTCCACGAAGGCGTCGACATCTGGGTCATCCTGGGAGGCAGCCTGATCATCGCCGCGACAACGTTCATAGCCATTCGTGAATCCTTGCTGAACCGGGACCGCAGGGACAGTGAAGGATCCGGACCGCTGTGAATCCGGAGACTACGGCGCGTTCCAGTCCACGTCATCGGCAGGCTCGACGATCAGGCGTCCGTCCGGAAACGGACGCATCAGGGTGCGCGCAAGGGTTTCCTCCCCGTGCAGCCAGGTCTCCAGCGCGTCCGCCGCGATCAGCACGCCCATCCGGTGATGGACGTCGCGCACGTCCGCAGACGGCTCGCAGGTCACGGTCGCGACTTGGTGCACTGACCGACCGCCGGGCGCTTCCCAGACATCCGTGATCGCCGCAAAGAGGAGCAGCTCGCCCGATCTCGGACGGATGCGCCAAGCCTTCTTGCGGCGTGCCTTGCCGGTCCACTCGTACCAGCCGTCGGCGGGAACGACGGCCCGCCCGACTCCTTCGAACGCGGTCTTGTCAAACACCGTTTCACGCACCTGACGGTGCTGACAGAATTGGCAACCAGTTGATTCAAAGCGGCTTTCTCTCTCGCGTCAAGAGCAGGGATTCGGCCGAAACGCCGCCTCCCAGTCCCCCAGTGCAACTGATTCGGGAGAGAATCCATGGCAAACCGCCGCCTGACACAACGCCTGATCGACACCCTCACGCCCGGCAAGTCCGTTCGCGAGACCCGCGACACGGAACTTCGCGGCTTCGGAGTCCGGATCCTGCCTTCCGGCCGCAAGAGCTACTTCGTGCATGCCCAGAGCGGCGGCAGGCGCACTTGGACGAAAGTCGGCGATGCCGACACGATGCCCTTGGCCGATGCGCGGGATCTTGCACGGTCCAGCCTGGCCGCCAGCAGGACGGGCGACCAATCCCGCCTTTCGGAGATCGCCGCGGAGACGCCGTTCGAGGACGTCGCGGACGCCGTCTTCCGCCGGCAGTCCCGGCAATGGAAACCCGGCACGCTCGAAGTCAATCGAAACTACCTGAAGAACCAGATCCTTCCCCGGTTCCTGGGACAGCCGATCGGCGCGATCACGGGCGCGGACGTCCAGGAGTGGTTCGCCTCGCTCCGGTCGACCCCGGCCGCCGCCGACCGGGCGGCGCCGGTCCTGTCGGTGATCATGAGGGAGGCCGAAACCCTTGGCTTTCGCCCGGAGGGCACCAATCCCTGCGTAAAAATCCGGCGCTACCGGCGGCGCGGCCGCGAACGGTTCCTGTCCCGGGAGGAAACTCGGCGACTGGGCACGGTGCTGAAACTGCATGAGGGTCATGTCCTGGCCGCGGCCGTGAAGCTGCTGGCTCTCACCGGCTGCCGAAAGAGCGAGATCATGACCCTGCAATGGCAGGACTACCGCGACGGCCATCTTTTCCTGCCCGACAGCAAGACCGGACCGCGAACCGTCTGGCTGTCCTCCGCAGCTCGCGCCGTCCTCGACGACCTGCCGCGACGGAGCGTCTGGGTCTTTCCGGGGAGAGCCGGCACGGGACCCGCAAAGGGCCTGAACATTTACTGGCTGGCTCTGCGAAAGGAGGCGGGGCTGCGGGACGTTCGCCTCCACGACCTTCGTCATTCCTATGCGAGTCTGGCCCTTCAGGCCGGCGAGACCGTTCCCACGATCGGTCGCCTGCTTGGCCACTCGAAGCCGGAGACGACTCTCAAGTACATTCATCTCGCAGACCAAGCGGTGCGTGACGCCGTCGACGCCGTGGCGCCGATCCTTGGCGGGGAGGGCCGGCCATGACGCGGAGGGCACGCCTGACCGACGCCGGCATCATGCGTCTCAAGCCCGGTCGCAAGGACTACACTGTCTGGGACACGGTCACGCCCGGCCTTGGCGTCCGCGTCCGGACGTCCGGATTCCGGGGATACGTCTTCCACGAGAGGGGCCATGGAAGTTCCAGAAGGGTCTCGCTGGGCCCTGTGACGCTGAAGGGCGTCAGGGACGCCCGCAGGGAGTGCCTTTCGCTCCAGCTGGACGGGATCGCGGGAGAGGCGAAAGCCGGCGGGAGGTTCGGATCCTGCATTCCGCTGTTCCGGAACTATGTCGCCGACCCATGGATGGCAGGCCATTCGAACCACTGGAAGCCGGCGACACTCAAGCACGTGGAGTCCCTTCTCCGGTCCCAGTTGCTTCCGGAGTTCGGGCACCTGCGGGTCGACCGGATCGCTCCGGCGGGCGTCCAGGCCTGGTTCGACCGCAGCAGCGTCACGGCGCCGAGCAACGCCAACAAGGGCCTCGCGCTTCTGCGGCGGATCATGAACCATGCCGTCTCAAGTGGCATGATCTCCATCAACCCGGTAAAGCGCACAAGGATGAACCCGAGGCCCCGGCTGACCCGGTTCCTGTCGGCGGAGGAGATCGTCCGCCTTCACGAGGCGCTCGACGAATGCGTCGCGGAGCGGCCCGCGTACGAGCGGCAGGCCGACATCATCCGCCTTCTCATCTACACGGGATGCCGAAAAAGCGAAATCAAGAACCTCCGATGGTCCGAGGTCGACGGAGACACGCTCCGGCTCGCCGACAGCAAGACCGGGCCAAGGACGGTGCATCTGAGCGCAAACGCCCGAGCCGTCATCGACCGGCAGCGGGACGGGAGCGGCGCGTTCGTGTTTCCTTCTCCCGTCAATCCGCACCAGCCGTACGGACCTGACCTGAGGCTGTGGAACCGCGTCCGGGGCCAGACCGGCCTCTCCGGCGTCCGGCTTCATGACACTCGCCACACGTACGCCAGTCAGGCCGTGATGAAAGGGGTCCCGCTGCCAGTTGTGGCGCGGCTGCTTGGCCACCGGCAGTTGCGAATGACCATGAGATACGCCCACGCGGGGGACCGGGAGGTCATCGCTGCGGCAGAGAGGGTCGGCGCGGCGATTTCTCGTGCGCTGGACGGTTCCGGGTGACCTGGGCTCGCTCGGTTCGATCACGCGCCCCTTCAATGACACTTACATTGTTCGTGGAATTCAGGAGCGACCAATTGCGGCGTTCTGACCGTACTTCTCCAATGTGCGCCATTCCGAAAATGTCGTGGACTCCGGTCAGTTCGTCTCTCGCACGGCGCCTGTCACACCCACCAAGCTTCGCCGATTCTTCAGGCAGGCCAATTCAAGGTGTCGTGTCGACCAACCTTACGAGCCAATCAAGTCGCGACGGAAGTGCACCACTTTCGATCTGTTCGCAACTTGTGCCAATCGTCCCTCGTGATCACATTTCGTTCACGTTGACACGCCAAGACTGCCGCGTCGATATGGGAGAAAACACAAGGCACACGGGTGACCATGAGGCACAGGCGACCAATCGACGTCGCAGGCAACGCTGTCCACGTCTGCCGGCTTGGGATGGGCGAGATCGAGGACGAAGGCCAAGGCATCGAGGCAAAGCCATACCCTGACTTTACCGACGGCGGGCGGATCGGCGGACAAGCGCGAGCGTCGGGACTGTCGCCGAAACGACGCAGTGAGATGGCCGAGGTCGCGGCAAATTCGCATTGGGGAGGATGATTGTCTCATGGCGGGACTGTTTCGCATCATCAAGAGCACCGTCTTTCTGGGGTTTCTTTGCATAACTCTGGCAGTTTCCACGGCTGGCCTTTTCTTGAATGGCGTCCACCTTGCGGCGAAAGTTGCAGCCGTGACGACTAGCGCAGCAGCAGCCGCGCTAAGGCACAAAGAAGAAATGACCGCCGCCATTGCAGCGCATCGCAAGGACAAAGCTAAGGCTGTGGCAAGAACGAAGGCAAGAGAAAGGGCAAAGGCGAGGGTCCGGCGATTTGTCATCGCCGGGGCGGCGGTCATTCCTGCCGCCGGAATCGTTGCAGCGCCTGGAATCGCAGGATACTTTGAATCGGCGGATTTCGAGGACTGGAAGAAACACAACCCGGAAGGGACGTTTTCGGACTATGCATGTGAAGCAGGCGAAATGAGCGCGGAAATGGTCGATGACGTCTTGCTGGAGCTTCCTGACATGATTAGGCCATCTCCAGACGCAGTGCGATCCAAGATGCCTCAATGCGGTGTTCCGGAACAAGAACAGCCATGGAATTCCACGATGAGTGTTGTCGGGGAGTGGATGCCCTCGCTTGATGGATTGAAAGACTTGATGCCTTCAATTGACGACGTGAAAGGCTTGGTGCCAGATGTTCAGTCCCTTAAGGGCCTGCTGCCGACAGTTGACGAGTTTCAAGACTGGATCCCGGCGCTCAGACCGGAGAGTCCAAAGGGAACGAAGGACACTCGATGACCATTTGCGTTGCCTTCAAGTTGCATGATTGAGCTATCCGACTATCACATCAGGCATGCGGGAGAGCTACTGATGAATGCAACAGAGCATGTGGGCCGGCCAAGGGCGGTGAACCGGCGGCGAGCTACCAAATGAGCCGCAAGACGGAAGCCTTCGCACGGGTCAGGATCGACGCGCTGCTCGTGGACGCAGGCTGGGACCTCGCTGACGAATCGAGCGTGCTGTTCGAGCACACGCTGCCCGACGGCACGCAGGCCGACTACGTTCTCTGCGACCGGCAGGGACGGCCAATGGCGGCGCTGGAGGCCAAGCGGGCAAGCA